>JAYVFW010000503.1:0-8308 GCA_043772715.1 Phormidesmis sp.
AGATTGACAGGTTATTTAATCCACTATCCTTAGCAAACTACTGCCGTTGTAGAGCAGATTTAATCTTCCAGGAATCGAGCGCCTCAGATTGGTATCTAAAGTAACTATTCTCAAGACAAGCATTCTTGTAATAGTCTCGGCGGTTGCTTTTAGAAGTCAGTAAACCTGTGTAGAATCATGCCAAGTGCTGAAATTATGAATGTCCGATCGTCAGGGGTCTGCCATCTAGTCGTGTATTCATCGCCCCTATGAATATTTGTGATGACGTGACTTTGATTCAGCAATTTCTCACCCCCGATCCAACGTCGATCAATAGTCAAAATTTTCGTATTGAATCGGCGCTCAACGTCAGTCAACTGCTTTCTCAAAACGATGAGTTTTTGGCACGTCTCGATCGCTTGACTCAACCCCCGATCGTCCTGGTCAAATCAAGCACTCAATACTGGACACTTCTGCATCAAATTTTGTCTGAGCATGGTTTCATGCTGGCTAATCAGGTGGCGCGATCGCTCGAAAAACTGCCCGATGAGTCGGGGTTTATCCACTATCAGGCGCAGCAGATTCCGAGCGGTTATCAGATGCACTGCACCCCAGCCAACGTGTTGTGGAAAGTTTGGTCAGCCCAAGCCCGTTCCCAAAAACGATTTGATATTCGGTTAGAGTTGCTGCTGTTTACTCGCAATGCCTGGTTTCCCATTCAAGAAATTTCGTGCGATCGCGATCTTATATCGATCAAAACGTTGATCACGGCAGCCAGTCTGCAAGCGGGTGACTATGTGACCTGGCTGCAAAAAACCGGGGTTGGTAGCAAGTTAGAGTTGGACGATCGTCCACGATCGCCCAGCCCTTTCATGGTGATAAGAGCCTTGATTAGGGCACTGTGGACGACTTATTAATCGTGCGTTTTCGTTGAGATTTAAGGGTTGACGACAACCACGTAGGGCGAAGAGAGTGCTTGCGCTTTTCCAGCGTTGACCAACGCTTGATAGACAAACGCCGCGACTTCTGCTCGTGTTGCCTCCCGATTTGGATTTAACGCCCCGACTGTCGGGTAGTTGACGACGACTTTGCGGGTGGTTGCCGCAGCGATCGAGCCACTTGCATAGGATGGAATCGTGGTCGCATCTTGATATCTCGACAGAATCGAAACATCGCCGTTGCCAAACTCTAAGCCATTTGCGATCGCCACCAACACCTGAACTCTGGGAATCTTTTGTTCTGGCTTAAACGTGCCGCCGGGATAACCCGCCATGAACCCACCCTGCGAGGCAGCTTGAATCGCGTCAAATCCCCAAAAGCTCTTGGCAACATCGGCAAAGGCCGTTCCCAATCGGCGAGGCGTTGGGCTAAAAGCTTTGCTCACAATCACCGCAAACTGAGCGCGAGTCACCGGATCGTTAGGCTTAAAGCTGCCATCTGGGAAGCCCGTAATCACATTCTTGACGGCTAAGGCTTGGATATAGGACTGTGCCCAATGTCCTTGAACGTCGGCAAAGGTGCCGCTGCTGGCAACAAAGTCTACTTTTCCAAAAATGCGTTTGGGGTCGATGCTGTTGCCGATCGCGACTAGCGTGTTGTTACCCGTTGAGTTGTTGAGATCGAATTGTTTGTTATTGCGAATCGCGTTGTTTCCAGGAGTTTCAGCCGTGCCTAAATCGGGTTGCGCCCCGATCGTCGCTACAACTCCATCGCGTTTGTTATCAAAGATCGAGTTGTTGCGAAGAATGGGACGAGCATTGTCATTGATGTAAATGCCATCTTGGTTTTGGCTGATCTGATTGCCATCGACAAGGGGCGCAGAGGTGCCCCCGATCGCTAAACCAAACCCAGTGTCTATAAAGACATTGCCTCGAATCTCACCCCTCGCTGCCTTGGCAACTGAGATGCCATCGCCTTCGTTTTTGGTGAAGAGGTTGTCGAGAATTTTAGGATTCGCGGTGCCCGTGACAAACACGCCTTCTCTGAGGCTCTTAGTAAAGGTGCTGTTGGCGATCGTCGGGTTAGTGTCTTCAACCCAAACCCCCGTGCCGCGAGTGCTAGGATTGGTCACCGTTACGCCTCGAATCTCGCTGCTTTGGGCTGCCAAAATCGCCACATTCTGGGTAGCAAACGTTTTACTGTTATAGCCGCCGCTGCCCGTGATTTGGATGTTTTGCCCCTTGCCCACTTCATCGCCGCGCAGCACCACACCCGCCTTCATTTTGATGGGAAACGTTTCGCCAGTTTCCTTACTATAGGTTCCGGGAGCGAGTTGCACGATCGTGCCCGGTGCCGCTTGTTGAAGGGCAAAGGCGATCGTCCGATAAGGGGCATCGGCTCGTCCGGCATCTGAGCGATCGTTACCCGATGCTGGATTCACATAGACAATGCCGCTAGTAGTCGGCACTTGCGGGATCTGCACCGGAATAACACTCGGCTGAGTTGGCAACGGAATAATGCTAGGGTTTGGCACCGGAGTCACAACGTTTGGGTCGGGCACCGGAGTCACAACGTTTGGCTGCGTAGGCACAGATTGAGGAGTCTCAGGAGTCACCACAGGAACCACGACATCATTCGGCTGAGTGGGTGACTGAGCAAGCAAGATTCCACTGCTGCTCATCCACATTAGAGCGGCTAACCCTGACAAGGCAAAACGAGTTTTGAAATGAGAAACCGAGTTCTTTTGAAAGCCGTGGCGTGACATATGGGTGTGGTGTGTAAGAGTTAATTGATAAATCGGGACGCTTAATCGGTCAAAATTATGACTCAATCTCAGATATCAGCAATTGACGATAGCATCTAAATCTCGATTCATAACTGAAGGAAATGACAAACCTAGACAAGTCTAAGTTCCCTGTAGGCGGTTTAATGGAGTAAGCATCCTCAACTCAGCCAATTTCCATAGAGGCAGCAACAGCTATGACAGATTTTCAGGATTTTCTCATTCACAAATGTGCCCAGGTTGCGATCGGAGAGTTCAAACCGGGCACGTTTGCAGCAGCACAACAACTTTATCAAGAAGCCGTTGCTATGTATGCAGAAGGTTTTCTAGGTGCCTATTTGCTGCGGGAGAAAGACACCGATCGCGGCATCTCTGTGATTTTTTGGGAGAGCGAGACACTAATGGAAGCCAACAGCAGCGAAGCCCATCAAGCCATTCTTAAGAAGATGTCTCCGTTGTTTTCGGCAGTGCCGATGATCAACGCCTATGAGATTGTGAGCGAGATTCTGCCTAAAGACTGACAAAATAAGCGAACCTATTGAAGTGCGCTAACGTCGAGAAAACTATCTTCGTTTAACTAAGCGCATGAAATTGCAAGACTTATCCGCTCGCGTTTTGCTGGCTCTAGGAGTCGCGGCGGGTGCTGTTTTCGTCAGCCCCTCTGCTTTTGCGGCTCAACAAGTGATTCTAAAATATGGCATCTTGCGAGAATCGGTTTCGGTCAGCGACTTGACAACCTTTGCTGAAACGGGAACCCCATCGCCTGCCCTGCAAGCTCATTTGAAACTATCTCGTCAAAAACCAGAAGCGGTGCGGCAAACGCTGACCAAAGAAATCAGCATCAATCCGATCGTGCTTGATCGCGTGCTAAACAGCCCGGTCGGAAATGTCCTTTTAGATCCACTGAGTCAAGCCATCCGAACTCCAACGGGTGGTGCCGATCGCCACGCGCTTCGGGGTGCTCTCGCGCTTTCTGCCAGCGGCGATGGCAAACTCTCGCTTTTAGAAATCGTGCAAAAATATCCGACTCAAGAGGTTTTGGTTGATGGCGATCGCATTGTGGATGACTATCGCCGCTTGAGTGATCTGGTCGAGCGGATAAAAGGCCCTCTCGGTAGCATTCTTCTTAAAAAATAACCCCCTAAAAAGGGGGCACTACCGAGAGGAATATTTGAGCCTTGACTTAGTAAGCCAGGGTTTCTAGCGTCTCACGCAAATAGGTGTGAACCAGCGTATCAAGACTGATATCTGCAAGGCGTTTGTCTACTTCTCGCTCAATCTTCCAACCTTTGAACCCTGAACTCTCGGCGATCGCCCGTTTGAGACTATCCCAAACTTGAGTGTCATAAGCTAGAGGATGAGCATTATCTTCAGAGGGAGAAGACGCATTGAAGTTAGACATGGCAGACCTTTGTAAGAGAGCATCAAAAATTTGTAGCGTTGAAGTGGTTTCGCTTTAAGAAAAACTTAATTTTGGGAAACCCAATTCTTATCAGAGCCTATCTACAAGATAGCTTAATGAGCATTGCTGTCTGTAATGTTGACAACATTTCTACTCGGTTGAGATATAAAAAATTCTATCGTAATAGTAGAAAGTGCCCACGATCGTTCATAAACTATTCGCAGGATCATCTGCATCGGGAGTCAAGAAGTCAGTGACCGAATTTAAGGGGTCTGCCACGATCGGCGCGGTTGGTGTCACCGCTATTTCATCAGGCAGCATCGGCGGCACAATTTGATTAACTTTCAATCCCAAAACTGAGAAAGCTTGCTGAATTTGCTCAATGGCAAACGGTTGGGCAGCCCCAAACTCTTGATCACTCGCCAGCAGCACCCGACCCACACTCAGCGGAACTTGTAGAAACAGGTTGCTGGCAAGAAATGCGATCGCGGCCACGATTAACCCCAGACTTCGCACTGCAAACGGCGTGACATCAGCCGCGATCGGCGCGATCCAATAAATCTGCCATAAAAGCACCAACATTACTAACGCTCCTAGCCCAATCCACACCGGGCTACGGCGAGTCTTAAAGAGCGTCAAAATGCGGCGCTGATCGTCGGTCAACCGCTCAAGTTTGACCGCGACAGCAATGAGGCTAAAAATATAGAAAGGTTTCTGCCACTGCATCCAAACAATCGGAGCGATGCCGACGATCGCGATTAGCCCTAACTCTAACCAGACGGGCAATAGTGGCTCACCCACTGCCAACCCTAATAAGCAAACCAGCAAACCCAAGGGAACGGCTGCCACACCCGCCGCATGAATCCAAAGATAGGGATCAGACCAGAAAGCACGCATAATCACATCTACTTAAACCCATCCATCAGTTTAGAGGGTGTGGGGCATGGGGCGTGAATTATCGAGAGAAAAGGTGGCTAGACTAACCAACTTCCTGTTCTCGCTGTTGCTTAAGAATCTGTAGCTGATGCAGTAAGGACTCAGTTTCAGCGTGAAGATTGAGAAACTTTGCTTGCTGATCGGCTTGATAGAGTGCTTTCATCTTTTCGAGCGATCGTGCCCACTCTTGGTCTGAGGTCAAAGGCTTTTGGCGATGCTCACACACGGCGGTATTGCCAGATTGATTATTTAAATTCGTCGTTGTCATAGGTCTTAAGAATTTGTACTTACTCACACCGAAAATTATCTTAACCCAAACTTTACACAACATTGCATCGAAGTGTTCTGTTTTATGACTGGTAGGAAGTTTTCTAAGTTCCTTTAAGAGACAGGACACTCTGACCCTCTGTAGTAGACTAGGATCTACACTTATCGCATTCAACGATTCAACCCTGTGACTTTAAGTCTGTCTGTTCAAGATGACTCGCTTCACGAGGCGATGCCCAAAGTTCAAAACTGGCGTGGCTTGATTGAGGGCTATCGGCGCTATCTTCCCGTCACCGATAAAACGCCCGTGATTACGCTGCACGAAGGCAATACGCCCTTGATTCCGGCACCTGCGATCGCGGCTCAAATTGGTCGACAGGTGAAAGTGTTGGTGAAATACGACGGTCTGAATCCGACAGGCAGCTTTAAAGATCGCGGCATGACGATGGCGATTTCTAAAGCCAAAGAAGCCGGGGCTGAAGCCGTAATTTGTGCCAGCACGGGCAACACCTCAGCGGCGGCGGCGGCGTATGCGCGTCGGGGAGGAATGCGGGCGTTTGTGCTGATCCCCGATGGCTATGTGGCACTAGGAAAGCTGGCTCAAGCGTTGCTTTATGGCGCAGAAGTTTTGGCCATTCAGGGCAACTTCGATCAAGCTCTAGAAATCGTGCGTGAGATGTCACAAAATTACCCGGTGACGTTGGTTAATTCGCTCAATCCCTATCGGCTTGAAGGTCAAAAAACGGCTGCGTTTGAAGTGGTTGACGTGTTGGGCGATGCGCCTGACTGGTTGTGCATTCCAGTTGGCAACGCTGGGAATATTAGCGCCTATTGGATGGGCTTTTGCCAATATCACCAAGAAGGACGCTGCACCAAGCTCCCGAAGATGATGGGTTTTCAGGCAGCGGGCGCGGCTCCTTTGATCAGTGGTCACATCATCAGCCGCCCCGAAACGCTTGCCACTGCCATTCGCATCGGCAACCCTGCCAACTGGCAAAAAGCTTTGGCGGTTCAAGAGTCGAGCCAGGGTGAATTTAATGCCGTCACCGATGAAGAGATTTTAGACGCATATCGTCTGCTAGCGTCTGGGGAAGGAATCTTTTGCGAACCTGCTAGCGCTGCTTCCGTCGCCGGACTGCTTAAGGTCAAGGATCGAGTGCCGACTGGGGCGACGGTGGTCTGTGTCCTAACGGGTAACGGACTCAAAGATCCTGACACTGCGATCGAACACAGTCAAAATCAATTTAAACAAGGGATTGCACCAGACTTAGAAGTCGTTGCAAAAGCGATGGGATTTTAGCTTTCGCCCCTTCGTTCTCTGACTTTTGTCAGCAGATCCACCGTATCGCCTAGCGCAGTGGTCAGATTTTTGCGGGTTTGGGCGTGGTCGGCTTGCTCGGCTTTGAAATCTTGAGCGAGTCGATCGTATTCTGTCCACAGTTCGAGCAATCTAGCTTTGAGTTCGTCAACCGTAGTTAGATTTTCGATCGAGCGTTCGATCGGGGATTGCGTAACCAATCTATCTGATGAAGCTTGAGGAAGGCTTTGAAGTTGGGCGATTTCAGACTTGAGATCGGCGATCGTTTGTCGGGTCAACACGGCTTCGGTGCGTCGTTGCTGTGCCTCTGTTTCATAGAGCTTTCGCCAATTGTCAGCACTGGCGTTTGCGGCTTCCTGCGCTTCTTGCGCCGCTTGCAATTTCTGTTTGAGATCTTTGATCTCGTTAAGCCACTGCACCACCTGATCAGCCATTTTCCTTTCCTCTACTGAATTTTAAGTGCGGTTCGCTTTAACGATCGTCCCTTCACACTTTACTTCCATCCTTTTTTTGCTCGATCTAACACGTAAGCTGACACGTCTTGAATCTGAGCCTGATTAAGACGGTCTTTGTAAGCAGACATATTATTTTTGCCGTTGGTGACAATTTCAGCGATCGCCGCCTCGGTTGCATAGCCATTTTGCTGGAGGGCTTTCAGCTTCAGCGTTTTGCCGCGTCGCACAATATTACCGCCGTTAGCATGGCACCCCGCACACTGCACCTCAAATAGTTTGGCACCACTGGTCAGATCTGCGGCAAAAGCTGGGAGGGTGAATGAACTGATCAGAAAGACGATCGCGCCTAACCCAATAATCAATAATCGCTGAATCATTTTAGTTTGATACCCATTTGATTTGTGAATGTGACAGATCCGCGTAGGGGCACGGTAGTGCCCCGTCGGATTGATCGTGGCATCTTTTGTCTCACCTTGCGCCCTATTGCCTAGATTAAAGACAATGGCACAATACTAAAAAGATCTCAAAGGAGCGATTGTGGTGCTAGTAACTGTAGGAGTGGGTGTCGTTTGTTTTGCGATCGCGTTTGTGTTGGCAAGCTTAGTCGAATATTGGCTGCATCGCTTGATGCACGTCTCGCCCAAAATCGGTGAACGACACCGCGATCACCACCGTCGCAATGAAGCTCAGGGCGTGCTGTGGGAGTTTCGCGACTATGTGAGAGGAACGTTCATCGTTCTATGTTTGATGTTTTTTCACTCATGGTCAGCAGGGATAGGCTGGTTTTTGGGCGGTTTTATCTACGCGGCTTTTTCGTCTTATGCTCACCAGCTACAGCACGAAAACCCAACCAAGTGCTTTTGGATGAAGATGCCCGTCCACTATGTTCACCACAAATATGGAATGTGGAATCACAATTTTGGACTCGCCGTAGACTGGTGGGATCATGTGTTTGGCACTTATAAGCTAGTTGACTGGTTGACCGATGAAGAGTTAAGTCAACCTGAAAAAAACTACGGGCAACTGCGCTGGTTTTGAGTCAAAAACTCTAGATTTCAGGCAATTCTCAAAAAATCTATCCCCAATTCCAAAAACTTTCGATCGCTCCCCCGTCTCCTGAATTTCTCTGTGCTATCGTTCCAAAATCCTATTAGAAAGAACGGGGAGAAGCGCTATGAGCTACCTCCAAGATGCAAAGGCGCACTTTGTTGCCTCTCATCAAAATCCGA
>JAYVFW010000504.1:0-8292 GCA_043772715.1 Phormidesmis sp.
CTTCTGGCTTCCTTCTCCCTGGGGAGGAGGGTTGGCGAGGGCTTCGCCCCACTTCGTGAGGAGGGCAATTCATCCTTTCAGTCAGGAACGCCGATCGCAAGTAGAAGAATGTGCCGAGATTGATATACTCACCGTCCTAAAGGAGCTGTGATTCTTGACGCTTCACCGACTGACGCTACTGAAGTAGTCTTACTCTGTCTCATCGTCCGTTTAGAGTCGTGCCGATACCCCATGCCGACTTCTTGGGAAATAATGGGGGAGGCAAAGCCACACCCCATTATTCCCGCTTTTTCTATATTCCTGGCGGCATTTTCGTCTCTATCTTGTTCAGTGCCACAGCTTAAACACAGCACCGAACGAATCGATAGATCAATTTTGCCCCACTTGAACCCACAGTCTGAGCAAATCTGGCTAGTCGGTTCCCAACGATTGATCACCGTGAAAACTCTGCCAAACTTCTCAGCCTTTGCCTCACAGAAAGTTCTAAATTCTCTCCATCCTTGCAGACTGATTGATCTCGCAAGCTTGTGATTTTTGACCATGCCAGACACATTCAGATCTTCTAAAACGATCGCTTGATTCTCGCTCACGATTTTCGTTGTCAGCTTGTGGAGGAAGTCTTTGCGAGTATCTGCAATCCGGTTGTGAGTTTTCGCAATTCTGATTCGAGTGACCTTTCTCCTCTGAGAATCCTTTGGTTGTTTGTCAAGCTTGCGTTGCAGTTTGCGAACTTTACGATCAAGCTTTTTGTAGCCTGGACTTTCTGCTTTCTCTCCATTGCTCATGACTGCAAAGGTTTTGATCCCTAAGTCGATCGCGATACTTTGGTTTTTGGCACCGATTTCAACCGGGGCAACCTCTACCACAAAGCTGAGAAAATAGCGGTCTGCACAATCCTTGATCACCGTGACTGAACTAGGATCAGACGGCAACTCTCTAGCCAAATAGGATTTAAGTCTCCAATCTTAGCTAGATATACAGATTCACCCGATAGCGAGAATGCAGTATTTGCAAAGGTTGCAGACTGAGAATTAGTTCTCTTCTTGAAGTTTGGTGAACCTAGTTTTTTACCTTTTCTCTTCCCGTTACGAGAATTGAAGAAATTTTTATAGGCAACCTCCAACTGCCTAAGAGATTGTTGCAACGGTACAGACGAAACATCTTTAAGCCATTCTCTCTCTACAGTCTTCTTAGTCTGAGTCAACAAAGCAGAGAGCTTATTGAACCCTGGAAACTTGACAGACTGTTTGCAGAAAGCTAAGGCATCGTTCCAAACGACCCGAACACATCCAAACAACTGAGCTAAACCCTGTTGCTGTTGGTCTGTTGGGTAGAATCGGTACTGGTAACGTGCTTTCATGATACCATTGTACACATATATTCTGTACAATGCAATGAAAAAACGATTAGATTTTAGGATCGAAGATTTTGAACTTGCGCTACTTGAGCAATATTGCGATAGTGTTGGCAGGACGAAAACCGATGTGATTAGAGAACTCATTAGAAGCCTTCAAATCAAGAAAAGCCGTCCTAAAACGACGGGGTTTTAGGACGGCTTTTCTGATAACCCTCGACAACCTGTGGATTGCAGCCCGCAATGAAAATAACATCACTGCGGACTGCGAATCATCAATTATTGAGCAGCCCGATCGGTCAACTTGGTTAACACCTGGTTTGATCGCTCGACAAATGCTTTCATGCCATCAGCGTCAAAGCCTTTTTGGGCCATCAACGCCAAATCGTAGACATGATGACAAATCATGTCAGCGAGTTCGGCTGAGGGCGATTGAGCTTCGGTGACAATTGCTCCCTGACTGAGGCTAATCAAGTTTTGAATCAGCGGATGAGTCGTGTTGACTAACAAAATGTGTTCTTCAGGGAATTGAATATTCTGCTGCTGCAACAACGCATTCATCTCTTGCATCCGGCGCAGTTGCTCTGGCAACAAAACCATTGCGGGAGGTGTGTTGGCAGGGTCGTCTCCTTTGAGTGCCTCGGTGCGAATGATCAGCTTCGGCTTGTTGAGCGCTTTTTGGAACAGTTCTTTGACTTGTTCGCTGCGAGTCTGATTGGTTTTAGGATCGACGATTTCAGACTGCTCTTTGTCGATCAGCGTGTCATCTAATTCAGCATCCACTCGTGAAAACTGTACCTGCGAATATTCTCGCTCTAAGAAGCTAACAAAGTGACTGTCAATGAACGAATCCATAAACAGAACTTCTAAGCCCTGACTGGTGTGAAGCTGTACATAAGTTGCCTGAGTGACTTCATCGGTGCAATAAAAAATGCGGTTCTCGTGGCGTTCTTTGTTGCGTTCTAGATATTCTTTGAGCGTCGTGTAAGACTTGCCATCCACTGTGTTGCTCGCTGCGTTAGAAGTGTCTTCCCAAGCGTCTCCATCTGCGGTTTGCACTTCTACTTTCGGAGTGTCGTCGCTCAAATTAGACGTAGTGCGATAGATCAGAATATCTTCGACTTGCTTTTTGAATTTGTCATCGTTGATCGAGCCAAATTTAACAAAGGTGCCCAGATCTTGCCACGATCGGATATATTGCGCTCGATCGTCGCGATACAGCTCTTTCAAGCGATCGCCGACTTTCTTCGCAATATAGTCTGCGATTCGGCGCACGGTGCGATCGTTTTGCAAAAAGCTCCGCGACACGTTGAGCGGAATGTCGGCGCTATCGACTACACCCCGCAGCGGCAGCAGAAACTTGGGAATCACTTCCTCACAGTTTTCGCTGACAAACACCTGATTGCAGAACAGTTTGATTTGTCCTTTAGACACATCCACATCGGGCTTCAACTTTGGGAAGTAGAGAATGCCCTGAACCACAAAGGGATGGTCTGTGTTCAGATGCACCCACAGCAACGGCTCTTCTTGAAACGGATAGAGATAGCGATAAAACTCCAAATAGTCTTCTTGGCTGAGACTTTTGGGCGACTCTTTCCAAGGCGCTTTTTGGCGATTGATTTGTTCGGGCGCTTTGGCTTCTTCGCCTTCTTTGGGTGGCTCGATTACCTCTAGCTTGATCGGGATGGGCAGAAAGTCACAGTAGGTTTTGATCAGTTGCCGAATTCGATAGGGTTCTGCATACTCGTGTTCTTCGTCTTGCAGCGCGAGGGTGACAGTGGTGCCGCGAGTTGGGCGATCGCCCTCTGATAATTTAAACTCAGTCGAACCATCACAAGACCAGTTCACCGCCTGTGAGTCAGCTTTGTAGGAGAGAGTATCGATCGTGACGTGTTTTGCCACCATAAAGGACGAGTAGAAACCCAATCCAAAATGCCCAATGATTTGCTGATCGGCACTGGCTTTATATTTTTCGACAAATTCTTCAGCGCTAGAAAACGCCACCTGGTTGATGTATTTTTTCACTTCGTCAGCGGTCATGCCAATGCCGTTGTCGGAGACGGCAAGCGTTTTGTTTTCGGAGTCGATCGTAATCACGATTTCTGGCTCACCCATCTCACCCGAAAACTCATCTGAGTTAGACACCATTTTGAGTTTCTGAATGGCATCTACAGCGTTAGACACCAACTCTCGCAAGAAAATCTCGTGGTCGGAGTAGAGCCACTTCTTGATAATCGGAAAAATATTTTCAGTATGAATACTGATATTGCCCTGTTCCAAAATCGTTGTCATAGTCTATTCCTGGTTACTCAAAAGCCCTCATCCCTATTTTGGATGAGGATGACGCGATCGCCTTCATTGTAATCAGTCGCGTTTGCCGATGACGAACGATCGGATTTCCTTACCCAAAGTGGATATAAGGTTAGAAGCCTGCTATGTGTTTCCATAAAAAAGAGTCAGAAAAGCAAAGCTGCTGATTCCTGACTCTCGTACCCCATAAATTACAAATCAAAACGAGAACTGTTTCTTTGAGGACGTGGCTCTTATCTCATCTGGTTGCAAATGTCTTGTTTTTGGACGTAGTTGCAATCAAAGTAATCTAATGCCTGACGAGCAGATTCAAAACTGGCTGATCTATAGGGCGAACCGTTGGGATAATTTTGTGAATCCCAAACCTTTAATGTATACACGGTGTTGTCGTCATTTGCCCACACTTCATATTCATAGCGATACGATCGGCTTGTGTTTTTATCGTAGTAGCCACCGCTCCCACTGTTAGCCATAAAGTTTGCGAGGGCTATGCGAGGAAAAGTTAGCAGAGACGCTAAAGTTAATAGTGCCAACAGAGTAGTTTTCACACCAATCATCTTCACCTGTTTATAAGTCTGATTTCCTCTTCAGGTATATTGCTTTTTTGCTTCCTATGAATAAGTATTTATACGTGGTTATGCGTAAAAAATTCAATCAATACAATAAGGATATATTAGGGAGAGTTTTCTTAAAGATTGTGTCTTTTCTCTACGAAAAAGTATCTTCCCCATCCTAATCAGCGTTGCTTGCAAGCAAACCACATTTACGTAAATCACGATTTCTAATGTCAACGCTCCGGTTTCTCCTACTCGAAGACAATCCACTAGATGCAGAGCTAGTGCAACTCACGCTGCTAAATAGTGCCATTGGCTTTGAACTGCTGAGGGTGGAAACTCGCGCTGATTTTGTAGCAGCCCTAAAAACCGATGAGTTTGACTTGATTTTGGCAGACTATGCCCTGCCCAACTTTGACGGCATCTCTGCGTTGGAGATTGCCTGCAACCTGCGTCCAGACATTCCATTTATTTTTGTCTCTGCCAACCTGGGCGAAGAACTCGCGATCGAAGCCCTCAAACGCGGAGCCACAGATTACGTCCTCAAGCAGCGGTTAGAACGGTTAGTTCCTTGTGTGCAGCGGGCATTACGAGAAGCGCAAGAACGCTGCGATCGTAAACAGGCAGCACGGATGCTGATCGAGCAGAAGCAACTGCTAGAGCTAATTGCATCCGGGCAACCGTTAGATGACTGCCTCGCTGCTGTGTGTGCTGCGGTGTCTCGGCTCAGTCCGCGTGTCCGTGCCTGTTTTTTGCTAACCGATGCTCAACGACTGATGTTTAAGCGCTTCATCACTCCCGACCTTTTGCCATCGTTTGGGCAAGGACTTCAGAATGCCCCGATCAATGACTTGTGTATTGGGACGTGCGGCACAGCGGTTTATTGTGGTCAACCTGTGACCTGTGCCGACATTGCCCACGATGATCGCTGGTCGCAAGAATGGCGATCGTTGTGCATCGCTCATGGGATTCTCGCGTGTCATTCTAAGCCTGTGATGGGGATCGACAATTTGCCGTTAGGGTCACTGATGCTGTGCTTTGACGAGGCACGAATGCCGACAGATTGGGAATATCAACTGGCTGAGTTTGGCGCTCAAGTTGCCAGCATTGGGTTTGAGCGTGATCGCGCCAGTCTTGCCCTGCGCCAGAACGAAGCCCGTCTCCGCACCGTCGCGGCTAACTTGCCCAATGGGGCTGTCTTCGTGGTAGATCACGATTTGCGCTATCTGCTGGCAGAGGGCAATGCGCTTCAAGCGGCAGGCATGACCTCTGAGGACTTGGTGGGCAAAACGCTCTGGGAAGCCCTCGATCCAGACCTTGCAACCCGCTACGAACCCTACTATCGTCAAGCGCTCGGTGGCGAACCCTTCAACCTGGAGCATTGCAGCCACGATCGAGATTATGTCTCGCATGGCACACCGCTACGCAACGATCAAGGTGAAGTTGACACCGTGCTGGTCATGTCTTACGACATCACCGATCGCGTCCGTGGCGAAGACGATCTCAAACAATCTGAAGCGGCATTGCGAGAAAGTGAAGAGCTGAAGCAAAGCATTTTGGAAAGCAGTCAAGACTGCATCAAAGTTTTAACGTTGGATGGCAGAGTCTCCTACATCAGCCCAGGTGGGCTATGTCTGCTAGAAATCGATGATCCGGCTTCGATCTTGAATACCGTCTGGGCTGATCGATGGCAGGGCGACGATCATAAAAAGGCAAACGCCGCGATCGCTGCCGCCACAAGGGGGAATATCGGGAAATTTCAAGGTTATCTTCCCACCGCTAAGGGCACCCCAAAATGGTGGGATAATATGATTACGCCTGTGCGAGATGCGGACGGGCAGGTTGTGCAACTGGTGGCGATTTCGCGGGACACTACCACAGCAAGGCACGCTGAAGTCGCTTTGCGGGAAAGCGAGGAGCAGAGCCGGAATATTCTGGAGAGCATTACAGATGCCTTCTTTGCGGTGGATCAGAGCTGGCAGTTTACCTATGTGAATCGATCTGCCGAAGTGTTGCTCGATCGATTACCAAGCGACCTGATTGGCAAGAATTTTTGGGAAGCATACCCAGGCGTAACGGGCAACGAATTTGAAACTGTTTACCGAAAGGCGATGGACGATCTCGTGCCAGGGACACTGACCGCGTTTTACCCCGACCACGATCGCTGGTACGATATCCGCACCTATCCCGCCGCCAATGGCATCGCCGTCTACTTCAACGATGTCACCGATCGCAAACAAGCTGAAGCAGCCTTGCGTCAGAGCGAATCACGTTTCCGCCTCGTAGTAGAAAGCGCCAAGGATTACGCCATCATTTCCCTCGACCTGAATGGGGTGGTGACGAGTTGGAACTCTGGTGCCGAGCGCTTGTTGGGATACTCAGAAGCCGAAATTATCGGTCGCGACGGTCGCATTATCTTTACGCCAGAAGACCTCGAACAGGGGAAAGCCGATCGAGAGATGCACCTTGCCTTGACGCAAGGACAGGCAGAAAACGAACGCTGGCATCTGCGTAAGGACGGCAGTCGCTTTTGGGGCAGCGGTTTGATGATGCCCTTGCAGGATGAAGCGGTCACCACGCAAGGATTTGTCAAGATTATGCAGGACAAAACCGCCCAAAGACAGAGCGAAGCGGAACGAGAACAACTGCTGCAACAAGAACAATCCGCCCGCGAAGCAGCCGAACGGGCAAATCGGATCAAAGATGAGTTTTTAGCGGTGCTGTCGCATGAACTGCGATCGCCTCTCAATCCAATTTTAGGCTGGACGCGGCTGCTGCAAAACGGCAAACTCGATGCAACCCGCCAAGCTGAAGCCTTGAAGACGATCGAGCGCAATGCCAAACTTCAATCCCAACTGATCGAAGACTTGCTTGATATCTCCCGGATTATGCAGGGCAAGCTGTCTTTAACAGCGGCTCCCGTCAGTTTAACGTTTGTGATTTTTGCTGCCCTCGAAACCGTGCGGTTAGCCGCAGAAGCCAAGACCATTCAGATCACCCTTGATCTCGACTCGACGATCGCGCCCATCATGGGCGATGCTGCCCGCTTACAGCAGGTGGTGTGGAACTTGCTCACAAATGCAGTTAAGTTCACCCCCAACGGCGGACAAGTGACCGTTGAACTCAGGCAACTCAATCATCTGGCTCAGATTCGGGTCATTGATAGTGGAAAAGGCATCAACGCTCAATTTCTACCCCATGTGTTTGAATATTTTCGGCAAGAAGACGGCTCGACGACTCGAAGATTTGGCGGCTTAGGGTTGGGGTTGGCGATCGTCCGGCAAATTGTCGAAATGCACGGGGGAACCGTCGAGGCAAAAAGCGCAGGTGAAAATCAAGGCGCAGCGTTTATCGTAGAACTGCCGATGATTCAACAAACAGCGCCGATCGTGCCTGAACCAATCTGCCCTCAAACAGACCTAGAAATGCCCTTAGACAACCTGCAAATTTTGCTCGTCGATGATGATACTGATACTCGTGAGTTTCAGGCGTTTCTATTAGAACAAAACGGGGCAAAGGTAACAGCCGTTATCTCTGGGTTAGAAGCATTGCAAGCGCTCGATCGGTTTATTCCTGATCTGATTGTCAGCGATGTGGGCATGGCAGAAATGGATGGCTATATGCTAATGCAGCAGATTCGCTCTCAGCCACATAGACAGGGCAGAACCATTCCGGCGATCGCGCTCACTGCCTATGCCGCAGAGCTTGACCAGCAAAAAGCACTGCAAGCAGGATTTCAAAAACACCTAACCAAGCCTGTAGAGCCAGAAACATTGGTTAGAGAGATCACAAATCTGCTTAAACTCAACCAACTTTAGAGATAGATCTTCCTCCCGTGGGAGTTAACCAGAGCAATAGAGCCAGGAAAATGAAAGTGGCAATCAAAAAACTCACGGACGATGGTTTGGCTCAATGAATAGTTTATTTTCCCAACAGGATTCCCAGGTCGATCGCATTTTGGTCGTCGATGACCTGGCTGACACCAATTTAAATTGAGTACAGGGCAAAAGGGGTAGACTGAAACCAGTCGTTTCGCTGTTTTCCCGATGGTTGGTATCACCTCAATTAACGTGA
>JAYVFW010000505.1:0-8291 GCA_043772715.1 Phormidesmis sp.
TGGGTACTGTTTGATATGCGATACTGAAAGTATTAATATTCTCAATAGCCGACCTTGTGAAGCCGATAAAAGCCAATCCATCTCAAGACATAATCCCTCAGTTCAATGCAAAAAGTGCCGCACAAGAGCCATTTATGCCAATGCTTCGAGAGCTAGCTCAGACTTATCAGGCATTTTGCGCCTACGATGAAGCACACATTCGCGAATTGGGGTTGACACCGCCTCAGTTTGACGTGATTGCGACGCTCGGCAACACATCGGGAATGTTTATGAATCAACTGGCAGAAAAAACGCTGGTTACTAAAGGCACCTTAACAGGCATCGTCGATCGCTTAGAGCAAAAAGGCTTAGTCCGACGCGAAGTGCCGCCTAAAAATCGTCGATGCTTCTTGATCGTCTTAACGTCAGAGGGTGAGCGAGTGTTTGAAGACGTATTTCCCGCCCACATTGCTTATTTAAAACAGCGATTCGATCGGCTTGACCCGCAAGAATTACACCAAATTAAATCGGCTCTGCAACGGTTGCGAGAAATTCTTTAGGTTCATCGCGCTGGATCACCAAAAATCTGTTTCAGGGCGCTGATCTACCGCTAAAGTGAAAGCGTATCTTGACCCAAGCGATCGGAGATAAAGCGTGGACTCAATTTTAGAGCGGGCGAATGAGTTAAAGCAGGCATTGACAGATTTTGTCTTAGACGCTGAGGGAGACTTGGCGACAGCTTTAGAAACCTACACCGCCGAGCAACTGGCGCGATCGCAGCAAAAAGACCGAAAACAGCAGGATTTGGCGGTCGATGCCTTTCTGAGTGCCGGACAGGTGGGCGATAAAACGCCGCTTGATTTATTTATTGAGAGCGAATCAGGGTTATCTGAACGCGATCGCCAACTCCTCTCAGATTGGCAGCGCGCTTTCACAGGACTGTTTGCGATTCAACAAATTTTGCCTGACGGATTCGAGTTGATGAATTGGTTGACGACCAAAACCTACATCGTTAAGCCAAGCAACTCAGCAACGCTAGAAGAAATGGCGCGGCTAAAAGTGGGAGAAATTTTGCTAACCCGAATTGCACCCGTTGATGATTACTGGACATTCTTCAGTCCCTACATTCAAATGGGGAACTTAGGAAAGCCAAAACTAGCGGTTGCGATCGGAAACTTTAAACAGAACCACAAATCAGATTTATATGGCGACGCGCCAGAATTGTTAGAAGAAGCCTGGAAATCGGTCGATCGCTATCATCAAGACTTTCTAGACTTTTTTGGCAGCGATGAAATCACTCTTCCGGGCTATCAACTCAGCAAAAAAATCCCCGAATTTCAAGAGTTTCTAACTCAACGTCGTCTAGACGAAGCCGGAATCGATGGCTCTAAATCCCTATCAGAGATAGCCCAAGACGCAGGAATGAGCGACGAAGAATTGGGAGATGCTGCCGAAGCCATGGGCATCGATGCTCAAACGGCAACGAAGCTGCTCAAAAACAAAGATGCCGTCAAAATGACAGCCCCTCAAATCGAGATTCCATCTGACCTTAAAAAAGCAGAACAGGTGACGGTGTTGGCGCACCCGCGTTGGGGGCAGATGTTTTTAACCACACACGCTCAATTTATCAATCTGCTGCAAACTGACGATTGGCAAAACGTTAAAGGCGCAGACAAGCTGATTCGCAACTATCTAGAAGCGCCAGAAATTAACGCCTTTGCTTGGCATCGTTTAGCCCAGCAATATCCCGTTCAGCTAGAAAAAGTTTTGCAAGGATTTTTGCAGCGACCTGAGTTTGATTTGAAGGCTGATCTGGACTCACTGCTGCGATCGCACCACAAACCTTTAGAGCCAGAGCTTCCTGAAATCGCGAGTGTGCCTATTCACCTACACACTCTCTTTCAAGAAGCCCTGGCAGACGTGACCAAATCGCAACCCAAAAAGGGCGAAAAGAAAGGCACGAAAGGATTTCAACGCGATTGATCGAGCGTTCTGACGGTTAAGACCTGGGGTGGCGTAGAGTCGGGCGGATAGATCAAATCGACCGCTACCAGTCGTTGCTCTCCGGGTTTCATTGTCAGGGTGGCTAAGGGTTCGCCTTGCTGACCGCGACGCAGCACCAGATGCACAAATCGCGTTTGCGGCAACCCAGCATCGTCGTTATAGCGGATTCTGACCGTTCCTCTAAAAAAGACTTGGCGAGCAGGCGGCTCAAAAAATCGCAGTCCTTGTTGGGTGTCTTCTCGCTTCAGCGGGTTCTCTAGAGCGATCGTCACGACCTGATTCTGATTAGTAAAATTTCGCAACGGCATCGACAAGTTATATTCAATCGCGTAATTTCCGTGAGCTTCATAAGCCGTATCGGGGTAACGCTTAACTAGCTTGGCGTTTTGGTTTTGCCCAGTGCCCATCGTGCCCCGATAAAGCAAACTTAGCCCATAAGAAAAGGCTTGACCCGGTTGAGGAATGGCGAGACGATCGCTCCCTCCATCGACCAATCGCCCTGACCACTGAGAACCCTGCGCGACTCCGGCAACTCGCCCGTAGGCAAAGGCTCCAGTAGATTGGGTGATCGGCGTAGGCGCTTTGTCGCGAGGTTGCGCTAAGTCGCCTTGATCCAGCAATGTCTGCCATTCTTCTAGCGTAGGCTCCCGTTCACTGCCATCTGGGTTTGATTTGGCAAACATTCCTAAGCTGGCGACGTAGACTTTGCCTGTGCTGTGAAGGCGCATCAGCGTTGATCGACCATTCAGCGGTGGCGTTAAAGTCTTAACCGGAATCGGCAGATTCATCAACAACCGACTTTCTCCCGGCGGAATCACAATCTGAGGCGGAAAGAGCGATTGACGCTGCCCTCTCAGCACCTCGCCCACTGCCCGACCACCCGGTCCAGCAAACACCTTGCCCGTAGCGTTATCGAGATAAGAGGGCAAATCTATAAAGGGGGCATCGGGCTGGCTGACATAGCTAGCGGCGTTCAAAATGTCTAAAGTGACAGCCATTTGACCAGGATTGTGAACGACCACACCCAGATAGAGCGTTCTTAAATCCTGCGGAGTTAAAGCTTTAGCAATGTGATGAGCGAAGAGATCAAAGCGTCCTTCAAAGGCTTGATTGAGATGAGCAGAGGGCACTCGCTTACCCATTGGGGGAAAGGTCGAAAGTAGAATGCCTTCTGTTTGCACCACTTCGGGGCTATTGCTGTTAAAAACTAAAACTGAATCAAGCTGACCTGGGAGCGATCGCACTTCTTGAGGCCTGATGATTTCTTGAGGAGGCAGAATCGGAGTTGCTTGCGCCAAAGTCAAAATCGGTAAAAATGACAGCATTATGAAGCGTGGGATCATTAAATTTGTGGGCGGGTCTGATCATATCCCTTGTTGAGACGGGTTTTGCGAGTTCTTAGTTTCAGTGAGGTTTGTGAACTTGCTAGCGGGTAAATCACGCGATTACGCCACTGCTTAAGGATTCATCAAAACTTCACGAGTAACTGTTACACTTACACCGGAGATTTACTTGAATTGAGTGATGTTTGAACCATAGCGTTTCTTAATCTACTCATGTTCAAGATACTGATTGGCATTTCTGTCTCGATCGCATCCAGTCTGCTCATCACCCCACCCGCATCGGCAGCCTCAGACTATGGATGCTATATGCAGACTGGCTCAAAGCGAACTGTTGATTTAACCCGATCGGTCTGTGGGTTCAACGCTCAACAAGCTGCTAAAGACTACACAAAAGATACCGCTTATCTCAAAGCAGTCAGAAAGATGTTGCAGCAAAATTCTTATGGCAGCAGTTCGCTTAAAGGTCTGGTTGAAGCGAACCCAGAGGCATTAACCAGTGCCGCTAGAGATTATTGTCAAGCTCGGCAAAGTGGAAAGTCTGACAACGAAATCATGGAAAACACTTACCGAAATGCAATGGATTCTACTGGAATGGAAATGGAGACTTATAGCCCTAGAAACCGCCGGGAAGCAGAACGGCTTCAGAAACAGATAGAAGTTGCTGTTATTCCCACCCAGCTTGCGATGTCACTGGCTTCACAACATTACTGTCCTCAGGTAAGCCGACGATCGATGCGGTAACTGCCCATTAGACCTCCTGCATGAATAAAATTCTCGATATAAGCTCTCTCAGATTTCGCTGCGTTTAGGTCGGCTTGTGCTCCCTAAATCCCCCAATTTTGGGGGACTTTAAGATTCTGGTTCCCCCAAACTTGGGGGTTAGGAGGCGAGATCTCAGGGGTGGTTTACGTTGAGAGTTTTACATATGCAGGAACTCAAACGATCGGGCTTGGAACTCGGAAAAAGGTTTAATTTGGTCGCTTGCCTTTTCTCTAGAGTAGGCTAGTGGTGCTTCTCTAGCTGCTTTTGGATATTGCGATGACTCTCGACCCCATTTCTACCGGAATTGCTCTAGAAATCGGCAAAATTGTTCTCAAAACAGTGTGGGATGGGGGCGGCAAAGTCGCGGGAATGCTTGGCAGAACAGTAGACAAAGCAACCCAAAATCTAGTCTTTCAAGCCTCTCAGAAATATGTCGAGAATTATGAGAAGCGTCACGGCATTCTCAAAGTGTTGGGGATGCGGGAACCTGTAACACTAGAGAGCGTGTATGCAGCCGTGCAGTTTTTAGACGATCGAGCCTTGCAACGATTTGAATCGGTGGAGGCGCTCGAAGAAACCTATCGACTCGCGGCAGGTCGCAGCTTTCAGGGAAAAGATTGCCCCAAGCAAGAAGGGCTGAAGGTCGCGAATGCAAAGCAATATTTGATGGTGCTGGGCGGGCCCGGAGCCGGGAAATCGACCTTTTTGCGGCGCATGGGTTTAGAAGCGCTGAAAGGAGAGAAAGGAGCTTATCAACCGGGTTACATCCCGGTGTTTGTTGACCTGAAAGTGTTTAACAAAGGGGAAATCAACATTGAGAAGACTATCGCCGAAGAGTTTCGCATCTGTGGCTTCCCGTCGCCTGTAGAATCGACGCAGAAACTTTTGCAGCAAGGTAAGCTTCTAGTCTTGCTCGATGGCTTAGATGAAGTGGCGACCGATCGGATGAATGAAGCGATCAGCCAGATTCAAAACTTTGTCGATGCTCACAAGCAAAACCGCTATATTGCGTCGTGTCGGGTGGCGGCTTATCGTCATAACTTTCGGCTGTTTACCGATGTGGCGATGGCTGATTTTGATGATGTTCAAATCAAACAGTTTATTGACAACTGGTTTCGTTCAGAACCTGACATCGCCCAGGATTGCTGGCAAAAATTAAATAGCGACGAGCATACTGCTGCTAAAGAACTGACTCAAACGCCGTTGCTGCTGACGTTGGTTTGTTTGTTGTATGAACGATCGCGCAAGTTTCCCACCAATCGATCGACGCTTTATGAACGGGCGCTGCGAGTGTTGCTCGAAGAATGGGCTGCTGAGAAGGGCATTCCGCAAGACGACCTCTATAAAGGGCTAGACACCAAGCGCAAAGAGATGATGCTGGCAGAAATTGCCCATGATAGCTTTCAGCAAAATCGATTGTTTTCAACTCGTCGTGAAGTTGCCGACCAAATTGAGCAACTGTTAAAAGAAATCTTGCCGGATGAGAAGGGTGTAGATGGATTGAAGGTGCTGCGAAGTATTGAAGTGCAGCACGGCATCTTGGTAGAGCGGGCAGACGGGATTTATTCGTTCTCGCATTTGACTCTGCAAGAATATTTGACTGCACAGCACATTGACGACCAGCGACAGATCGAGAAATTGGTGACAGGACACCTGACTGACAGTCGTTGGAAGGAAGTTTTTATTTTGGTGGCGGGACTAATGCGCGGTGGAGCCGATGAACTACTGTTGCTGATGGAGAAAGAAGCTCAGACCTACCTCAACACACCCAAATTAAAAGCTTTGATCATATGGGCAGACCAAGCAACGACAGGATCAGCCGGAGACTTTAAGCCTGCGGCTAAACGGGCGGCAACGCTCTTTCTTGCACGCGACATCGACCACTCTCGCGACTTTGACCGCTCTCACGACCTCTTCGTCTCCCTCTCTCTCGTCCCCGTCATCGACCGCGACCTCGCTCTTTCCCTCTCCCTCAACATCAACCTCTCTTCTTCCTTCAAACTCGACCGCGACCTCGACTTCGCCCTTGCTTTTGAAAAAACAAGAATCTTTAAGTCTGTAAATCTTCCTGTTTTGATTGCTCGACTAGAAGCCCTGAAAGCTCAAAATTCTAGCTATAACCAGCCTGTCGAAGTCCGCCGAGCCTTTTACAATAAAGTTCTGCAAACCTGGTACAACGCCCTCAATCTAAATTCAGAATTAGTTGATTTATCTGAAGCAGAAGCTAAAGCTTTAGAGAACTATTTCTATGCAAACTGGCTGATGGTGCAGTGCAGACAAGCCGCCGTGCGAGTGTCGCCCACAACCTGGGCAGCCATTGAAGACCGCATGGTGACAGTGAAAGAGTAGAGTTTGGGATGTGGAGTGTAGGAGAAAGATTGCTTTGTGAAGCTACCGAACAGAGAATCTGCTTTAATTGAGCCAGAAAAACTGACCGAATATTTACTCAATATTGATCATCATCGAGGTGGGACGAAGGCAAAGTTGCTACTACGGTTTGGCTACAGCCCAGCCAACTGGCAGCAGCTAGAAGCAGACCTTCGTCGATATCATTTAGAGATGGACGTGAATCTGATTCGAGAAACCCCTTACGGAACCCGTTATGAGATCAGAGCTACCCTACAAACGCCAACCAACGAATCACTGACGGTCAAGACCGTTTGGCAAATTGACCAAGGGCAAGACTTCCCACGGTTGATTACACTTGTTCCAGATTAAAACTGAGAAGACATCATGGAATTTCCACTGTACACAGACGTTGTTCTTCTGCATGACATCCCAGATGAAAATCTTCGGGCTGGAGATATTGGTGCAGTCGTCGATCGCCACGACATCCCAGGACTTGAAACAGGTTATAGCGTTGAGTTTTTCGATATGCTCGGCAATACGGTTGCGATCGTAACTCTCTCAGCAAAGATGCTTCGCAAACCCACTCAGACCGACCGACCGACTGTTCGTTCAGAAGCGATATCAGCTTAATTCTCACTCTTCATCAATGGAGTCATCACGATCGTCGTCAGCAAATCAGGTAATGAGCGATCGGCATTACCATAAGACTATATTTCATATTGCCAGTGCAGTTATGAACCTAGCAACTAGACACGTTAGCATCAAAGACTTTGAGCAGAACCCCAACCGTTATCTGTTGAGCAATCAACCGATTCAAGTTGAAGAAAACGGTGAGATTATTGGCGTTTACTATCCTAAGAAGCGCAAGAGCAAAGAGGAGCTTGACAAACTGATTACTAGATTTGAGCAAGCGACCGAAGCCCTTTTAGAAGATTCTGGGTTGCCTAGAGAAGAACTTGCCGACCTCCTAGACTTGAAAAAACCATTCTCTGAAATCTGACGATTCTACTCTTCATCAATCGAATCATCTCGATCGTCGTCGATCGTCCCACCCAAAATACTTTTGATTAGCTCATCAATGGTAGTACCCCGCTTTTGAGCCATATATTCCAACATCGTTGCAACTTCAGCCTTCTGCTCTGCAACGCCGACGCTAATTAGAGCAGCCGCTTGACTTGCCCTGCTGCGACTATATAGCCATGCCAAAATGGTCAGCCAGTCATCATCATGTTCACCTAATGGCGGCAATGTAATTCTCTTCGACATAGTTTGACTACACGATTCCTGGGTAAACTCAATGTGTGCTTATCTGTGTGTTTTTGATTTTGATTGACACAGATCTGCACAGCGCGGTAATATTCAAGCAAGCGAAAAGCCAGTGCGTCCCGTGGAAAGTTCAGCACTGGCTAAAGCTCCAAACTCAATGGAGACACTCATCATTATGCCCTATCGAGACCGCCTCAATAGGTGGTTAGTCGTGCGATTGCTTCCTAATATGCAGCGCATCATCGTCGCTCGTTGTCGCAACCGCTCCGATGCTGATGGATATTTACACATCTTGCGACGACTCATGCCCGACGGAACCTTTATTGTCATGTTTGACGGTGATGCCGACTCTAGTGAGGTCTAGGAGGCTTAAGGGCTGACGCGAAGCTAGAATTCCTCGCTTCGGTGTCCAGGTTTCGACTTCGCTCAACTCACGAGCGACTCTTGAGAACCCGTGAACAACTTTGGCGAACCCAAGAGCAACTCTTGAGAACTCACGAATGACTCTTAGGATCTCGCAAACAACTTTTGGGAATCCATGAACGACTTCGCTCAACTCGTGAACGACTCTAAAGAACTCATGAACGA
>JAYVFW010000506.1:0-8270 GCA_043772715.1 Phormidesmis sp.
GACGATGGAGAACGGTGGTCCGATGGGAATAAAATTGCCATTCTCATCTACGACTGTTCCCCGACTGACCAACCGATTCCCATCCATGAACCAGATTTGGGTTTCGCCAGATTCGCTGTTGTACCAAAAAATCTCAGATTGTTTCACAACTATTCTCCTTAAAAATTTTGTGTTTGCAAATGATCTAAGAGCTGTGTGTTGTAGAAGAATGAAACACGTTACACCCAGCGATACTAGGGCAGTCTAACGGCTTAGGCTTCAGCGGCGGCAAGGGTTTTCGCGGCAAAACTGTTTAGGACGAAGCGATTGATCCTGGGTGCGAGGGCTGGAAGCAATCCGTCGCCTTCTTGCAACTTTGATCGAGTCTGCTTTAACGATCCGTTAGGACCACTGATAAATCAATTCGTCACTTGACCCATGCGATCGTGAAGCGATCGTTACAACCAGGTTGAGTAGAATCTCTGCGTCTAAAAGATCGTCTATTCCAATTGAAATGGTGCGTTTGCTGTTGCAGGAATGCACCTTACAAAATCGGCGATCGTACTTAATCAATTTTTAGGCGACTGCCCTCGGTAGGAGTTGTTCCAAGAGGCTGACACTCTTGCCCTGCATTATTACAAATTGAAACTTGTGATAAACCTTGATAGCTATCCTCTCCAGTCAGTGTAATCACTTCAGTTACCCTAAAGACAAACACGCCTGGTTGCTGAATAATGGGGTTGAACGCTATAAACTGCTCAAAGATAGCCTTAAACTTACCTTTACCAGTTTTCTTCCAAACTCCATGACCAGGACGGCTTCCTTGAAGCGGATCGGAGCTTGATTCAATTAACGTTCCCCCTCGATTAAATGTAGTGTAAGTAAAAAATGGTGGGATCGCTCCTGCTTCAGGATTTGGAGCGGGAGATGCTAATACACGCCAGGTTCCTGTGATCCCCTGTCCTGAGTTAGGCTCCTGTGAGACTTGAGCGATCGCCTTATTCTGATCCAAACAAGCAGGCAACACAGTCAGTGCCGCAATAGTTCCTAGTGCGGTAAGAGTCTTTGTACTAATCATCAGATATATTTTCCAGTAGGTAGATTATGCAATGTGTCGGTAATATGACAGCCTTAACCCTTTTAAGCCAACCTCTAATCACTGCTTGGATAGCCTAACGGTTAGTGTTAACCCCTTGCAAGGGACTTGCATGAAGCAAAAAGACCATCGGCTGATTCGGTACATACAGTTATCAGAGGGCGATCGCTAAAGTTATATAAACAGCCGTGTCGCAACTATAATTCCTCGATACTAAGAGGGCAATTCGTCATTTGACCCATGCGATCGTGAAGTCTTTGTTACAACTTCTGGAATATTTCGTACAACTAGGGATTAATTTGAATAGCCCCCAAAATATCCCCAAAAATGTATGGAATCTTTGTCACTCAACGATACGCAGAACCTCCACCAAAGCATTCAGAAGCTCTACACCCTTCGTAATCTTGATACCTTTGGTGTGGATGCGCTCTTAATCCTGAATCAGCTCGTTCCCAGCGATATTCCACACCTTCATGTCACTCCCGTTCGGACGCGCCAAGTTTTGCATACCTTTCTTCCCGATTTCCCTGGCTATACCCCTGAAATGGAACGGATGATACATCAACATTTTGGTGAGCATCCAATTCTCCATCATATGCCGCAGACACTTAATGGAGTCTATAAAGTCTCAGATTTCATTAGTCAGAAAAAACTTCAATGCCTTGAGGGCTTTTATCAGCAGTTTTTACGACCTTTTGGACTAGAAGATCAGATGGTCTTTTTCCTACCGAATGCTAATTCGGGCAGTTGGAGCGAATTTTCCCAAACAGATGCAACCCTAGTGGGGTTTGCCCTGCATCGCCCTCAACGTAGCTTCACAGAACGCGATCGCCTCATCCTCAATCTCCTGCGTCCTCACTTGTTCCAGGCATACTGCAATGCTCAACACTATCAGCAATTACAACAAGATTTAAGCCAACTTCAGCAATCGCTCAATCATCTGGGTTTAGTGATTCTAGATAACAAAGGGCAGGTGCAGTTAGTCACGACACAAGCCGTAGTGTGGCTGGAAAGCTATTTTTCAAAACCCACTTGCTCCCTTCAACTTCCAGACCATTTGTGGGCGTGGGTCAAGCATCAAGGCACTTGTTTTACTAACAAATCAGACCTGCCCAAGGCTTGTTTACCGTTGCGAATTCAACAGTCTGGCAAGCAATTGGTGATTCGTTTAGTCGTTGAACAGCTTGGGGAGCGATACCTGCTTTTGTTAGAAGAACAGACACTATCGTTGTTGAATTCGCTAGAACTATTGGGATTGAGTCAACGAGAAACTGAAATTTTATTTTGGGTGATACAAGGCAGAGATAACAAAGCGATCGCAGCACAACTCAGTGTTCACAAAAGCACAGTCCGAAAGCACCTGGAAAGTATTTATCGCAAACTGGAAGTACAAAGCCGCACGGAAGCGATCGCACAAGCACTAGAAAAACTAGGATTTTTACATTCTTTGCCACTTAGCTGATAGTTCAAGTTTGAAGGGATGAGATCGGATGTACCAGGATTGTTGTGCCGCTCTGCGCGATCGTGTCAAACCATGTGCCAATTTTCTTTGAATCGTTGCCTAACAACCCTCCGAATTATTTGATAAGACGGCGAGTCGAGATCGTTTCGTCATTAGCAAACCTTTGCCAAAACCTCGGAGGTTTGCGTAAGTCCTACTTCAGAATCTCTGCTTTTGAGTGGGGACTCTTGATTTGGATTTACTTCTTAACTTTGGCATTGAACAAGCCACCATTACCTACGACCCTCGTAAGGTCAGTCTATAATCTATTCAAAATGCTGTGAGCGAGGCAGGATATTCGGCATTCTCGCCGCCGCAGACACTGACGATTGGAGAAGACGACGCTGAAAAAGCCATGCGCCTGAAAGAGTCGCAGCAACTGACTCAAAATGCCGCCTTTTGAGTCAGTTGATTGTGGTCGGCGCAATGTCCGCTATGCTAAATCTGTCTTGGATACGTCGGCTAGATAACCGCCAAACCGCAGACACGATCGCCCGAAAAGCGGGCATTACGCGAGTGATTGCCGAGGTTCGCCCTGACCAAAAAGCCAATCAAATCGCCGCCCTCCAAAAAGCAGGAAAAGTGGTGGCAATGGTGGGAGATGGCATTAATGATGCACCCGCTTTAGCTCAAGCTGATGTGGGAATTGCGATCGGAACGGGAACCGATGTCGCGATCTCGGCAAGTGACATTACATTAATCTCTAACAATCTTCAAAGCATTGTGACTGCGATTCAACTCAGTCGCGCCACTATGAGAAACATTCGTCAAAACCTTTTCTTTGCATTCATTTACAACGTTGTTGGCATTCCCATTGCAGCCGGTATCTTATTCCCATTCTTTGGCTGGTTACTCAACCCAATGATTGCAGGGGGTGCAATGGCACTTAGCTCCGTGTCAGTCGTGACGAATGCCTTGCGGTTACGCAACTTTCAGCCTAAAACCATCATTTAATCAGGAGGCAGACTTGAACCAACGCACAATTTTAGGAAGCTTAACAGGGCTGAGTTTAGTGCTAGGAACTTCAGCCGCATTTGCACAAATGACCGCCGATCATGCTGCCTCACCTGATCGGTTTCAACGCATTGAACAACCGCTATCAGTCAAAGTTGGCGTAGCTGCTGGAGGTTTAGCATTAATTGGGCTAGAGCTTTGGTGGTTTCTAGGTAAACCGAAAGCACAGCGATCTAGTATTGAGCAAAAGTAAGAGGTAAAAGTGTTCATTCAAGCAGAAACAAAACTGATCGGCTCTGTTGCCAAGGAAAGCGGAATCCCCATCAAAACGATTCGCTATTATGAAGAGCTAGGGTTACTCAAGACAACGGGCAGAACAGAAGGCGGATTCAGATTGTTTAGCGCTGACGTGTTTTCTCGCTTGAGCTTTATCAAACGTTCTCAGAGCTTGGGGTTAAGTCTGTCAGAGATTCGAGAGTTTTTAGAGATTCACGATCGAGGTGACTTACCCTGCGATCAGGTTCAAGCGAAGCTCAAAAACAAGCTAGTGGAAGTCGATCGACAAATTCAGCAACTACAGATTCTCAAACAAGAGTTAGAAGGGCTGCTCTCTAGCTCGAAAGTGCCGTTTGAAAGTTCTGCGGCAACGATTTGCCCCATCATCGAGCATATGTGACTTTAGGCGGTTGCCAAACACTGCCAGAAGGGGTGACCCCCAACTCGTTTGGCAAGGTCGATCGCACCCCTTGCTTCAGCACTGTTAGACGATCTCACTTCGTTTGCCTAAAGTTTGCCTAAAAAATAAGTAGGTATCGTAGGGTAGTGAAAGATGTGACAGGTATCACAAAATAGTGAATATCCCGTAACCCCTACAAATGTGAGTCACGGGATGTCTATTTCACCTAAAAAATGGCTCAAGCGGGATTTGAACCTGCGACCTTGGGCTTATGAGTCCCCTGCTCTAACCACTGAGCTACTGAGCCAAACTTTTTATCGTATCAAATAACATATCACAAATGCAGACTAGAAACCAATGTAGATTTCTAGGAACCAAAAAGAGGAGCCGTGAAGCTCCTCCTGAAAGATGATCAACAGAGGAACTTATCCTCGGAATTGAGGCAGATGAGCCACTGGGTTGACAGCACCCTGACCTGGAAGGTGAACTTCAAAGTGAGAGTGAGGGCCCGTGCTATAGCCTGTACTCCCCATTTCAGCAATCTGCTGACCCTGAGCAACGGTTTGACCTACTTTTACCAGAACACGACTGTTGTGACCGTATAGCGTCACACTGCCGTCAGGGTGCCGTACCTCAACCAGGTTGCCGTAGCCGCCATCATTCCAGCCTGCGGTGATGATTTTACCAGGGGCGGCAGAAACAACAGGCGTTCCAACCGGAGCCGCGATATCGATTCCTTTGTGCATCCGTCCCCAGCGCCAGCCGTAACCTGAAGTCAGCATTCCTTTCGCGGGCCAGATATAGCCATTAAACTTGCCGTTACTGCTGGGCAGATAGGCATCTGGCTTGCCCAAAGGAGGCAGACCGGGCGAAACCATTTTACCCACTGATGAGCGCACCAGAGGGGCATAGGTTTCTGACCCGGCTGGAGCCATCGCGACAGTTTGAGGTTTAGGGGTCTTTGTTATGAGGGCAGGCAGCTTACCTTGAGAGCCAGATGCAGCTTTGCGATCGCTTTGCAAGCTCCGAAGCTCTGCCTGTAGGCTTTCTAAGTTGCGGCTGGGCTTAAACTCTGGATTGACGCGATAAGCGTTTCTCAAAGACAGCGAAGCCGGAACCGGAGCCTGAGCGCGAACGGGCGTTTGATGTCTAGCCCGGAAGCTGACTGGTTTCGACTGATATTTCTCACGCAGTTTGACGATTTCAGAAACCAGGCTGCCCACATATTGCTGACTATCGGTTTGACGATCGTTCAGAGGCGCTGGGCTGCCCGTGAAAGAGGACTGCCTTCTCGATCGAGCCGGGTTGAGCGCAAACTGAGAAGCATCGCCGCCAATTCCTAGAGGAATATTCGCTTGATTGATGGGTAGGGAAGGCCCTGGGCTATTTGCGACCGTCAGGTTGGGCACTGAAGCAGCCGTTGCGTTCTCGGAGGCGGTAGATGCAGCCTGAGCTAAAGGAGCTACCGCAGTTTGGGTTTGAGGAACCTTGATAAACTGATTAACCTCAAGCAGATTGGGGTTCGTTAGTTGATTGATTTTGGCTAGCTCTGAGTAGGAGATGCCACGAGCTTGAGCGATCGCGGTCAGAGTATCGCCTGGGCTGACCTGATAGCTCACTAAACTGCCTATTTCAGCCTTCGGAAGGTCAACTTGAGTAGGCTTGGATGCGTTCTTAGACTCCTCAGACTTCAACTCCGCCAGACTTAGCTTCAAGCGATCCCGCTGCTGTTTCAGATTTGCCACTGCAACATCCTGACGAGACTTGAGCAGCTGTTGAACCTCTTGGGGAGCATAAGCCTGTGGTTCACTGTCAGCGACGACAGCAACAGGCTCGGCTGGCGAAATTGTGACCTCACCACTCGATTCTGATTTAGCGATTTCTTGACTGGCAGGGAATTGAGCAGATTGCCCATCTCCAGGAACTTGCAAAACCTGACCCACGTAGAGCACAGCGTTAGAGCGCAGGTTGTTGGCGGCAGCGAGTCGGTTGATATCAACCTTGTAAAACTTAGCGATTTTCCAGAGCGTCTGACCTTCTTGAACCGTGTGTTCAACGGTTTGAATGGTCGCAACAGTCGTTGCCGTGGGAACTTCGGGTGCAGTTGAGGTCACTGCAACATCAGGTGAGTTAGAAACGATCGGGAGAGTGGGTTCTGTTGCGACAGGCTCGGCAGCGACTGCGGCATCAGCTTGCTGCGGGGCAAGGAGGCTATAAGCACCCATTGAGATGGCAGCAAGCCCAATCATAGCGGCGGAAGTGCGAACCCGACGGTTTGCATCAGGGAGCGTTTGCTTAGGCTGTTCGATCGATGCACCATCGTTGATGACAGAGAACGGAACAGGATTTGATTCTTCTTGCGGGAATGCTCGTTTCAAAAAACGACCTCCTAAATGACCAGCGTTTAACTGTCCTTGAGCCATTGAATTCACCATTTGTCAGTGATCATTGCTGCTCCGAAAAGCGATCGAGATCACATTCGGTAAATACACTTAGGCAAGATTACCCTGCTTTTTCGATTTAGACAAGTTCACATCATTCAACAAAATTAAACAATGGAGTCGCCTTAAATCGATAACAGATTCTCTTAGCCGATGTCAACTTATCGTGACAGGGAACTGGCAGTCGTCCGAGATGGACAAATCCAAACAGGAGTTTAACCTACTCTGCGGGAATTGCAACATCAGAGCAGAGGTGACTAGCCAAAAATTCATGTTCGGTAGAATGTGTGTGAGTATGCCCAAAAATCTACAAACCAATCGCCTAAAGTCCTCGTCAAGTCACTATTTATCAGCCCGTGATGACATGAAGTTAAGGCAAAGTGGGTCAGCCATCAACCGTAGAATCATGCAGATGAACCCTACTTTGAATGAGAAAGCCTGACCTAGCGTACTCTCTCTGAAGTGCTTCTACATAAAATTACAAGTCATTAAGCGGGTAAGCTGTTTAGGGTCAAAGGCTAATTTAAAACATCATTTAGCGAATTTTTACACTCATATACAAATTTCTTATTAGACTGTCGCAATTTAGTAGTCTAGATAACTTATCTAACTCACAATTTGGTTAAGAAAATGCTTTGAGAGTGAGCTGTCTTTTTAGGTGAGCAGGTGTCATTTCGCTAGCACGACTTTATCGATATTTAGATCTCTATATATAGATGCAGCGCTGCTGATTTTAGAGGAAGCCGTAAGTCTCTTAGAGTAAAGCTTAAGCTCTTTCTGGGTAAGCTCTCAGCCGAGCGATCTAGCGGCTCTTTTTCCCTATTCTAAGTATCCTAGCTGACGGCGGGCTTCAAACAGCCCCACAGCAGCACTAACAGAGAGATTTAAGCTGCGAACATTAGGTTGATTCATGGGAATGCGAACCACAGTAGAACATAGGGACAACACCTCAGCAGGAAGCCCCTGAGTCTCGCTGCCAAACAATAGCCAATCACCGTCGGCATACTGAAACTGGATATAGCTACAGCTTCCTGAAGTGCTGAAGCCCACCCAGCGCCCACCCTGCTGTTGATGAAATGTCTGAAAGTCTTGCAGAGAGGGATGATAATGCAGGTTGACATAAGGCCAATAGTCTAGCCCAGCGCGTTTAAGATAGCGATCGCTAATCTCAAACCCTAATGGTCCGACGAGATGCAATTCGGTGCCCGTAGCCGCACAGGTACGAGCGATGTTGCCCGTGTTTGGTGGAATTTGAGGATAAACAAGAACAACTCGGAGCATAGCAATCAGGATATCTTTGCACTCAGTAGAGACTAAATCAGAAAATTAGCAAAACCGCACGAATCATATCTTTTTTTAATCAGCGAGAAAACTGAACTGATTGATTAGATATTTTGATTTATGAACAGCATCAGCCTTCAGATAGATTAAGGATGCAACTTTGTCAGGATTTATTGATTTTACGCAGAAAAAGCTGTGACAGCCGCTTCTGTTATCCAGCGTTTGGCGACAGAAAGGCGCAGTTAAAGATTGATCATCCCGTCAAGATGATCAAGGGTCAGTTACCTATAGATTGGCAACTGACCCTTGATAAAACGCTCACTTATGAGGTTTAGCGAAACA
>JAYVFW010000507.1:0-27144 GCA_043772715.1 Phormidesmis sp.
CGCTAGGCTGCGATTCTTTAAATCCCAAACCGGGTTGACAGAATCGATGATGGTTCGCAGATAAGGACGATCCCAGCCGCGCCAGACATCGCCAAAAGCAGCCGTTATGCCACCCGTAGTCGAAGAGTAGAGCGCATCGACCAACTCATTTTGATAAGTAAGAACCTGACCGCGCGTTGCCGCGATCGCTTGATCGGTTGAAGGAACCGTGCCATCAATTCCCCAATAAACCTGGCATTGGGTTGTGGCACACAGTTGATAGTTGTCGATCGCAAATCGCCGCAGATTTCTCAATACATAAGTGCGGGCAAGAATTGCCTGAGCTTCTAACACAGGTTGAGGTGCCCAGCCGCCAATCTCGTGAGGCACAACTCCCCGCACATACGTTTCTAACGGAACCACGTTGACGAGCGTAGAGTTGCCGTAAGCATTGGGCTGTAGTCGCAAACTCCCGGCATAAGTGTGACTCGGCTGATCGTCTTTTTCGCGATCGACTTGAATCTGCCTGTTTCCAGCCGTGATTTCTAACTGATCTCGCGTATAGCGATAGCCATTTAACTCAAAAGATGGGCGCGGCACCTGTTTGAGAATTTGGGTATCGATTCGGGCAGTTTGGATGCCTTTTGCTTGCAAGCTTTGCACCAATAATCGTCGTAACAGCGGCGTATTGTAGGTGCTGCGTTTTGCCCAAACCTGCCAGCGATCGGGTTGAGCCAATTCAACTTCAATGCCTTGGGCGTGCCACTGTTCGGCCTTTGCTTCTGCCGTCTCAAAACTGCGATGGGTGCTGAAAACCACCCGCTCTTCAATCTGAGCCTCTGGCAAAGACTGCATCACCGTTTCTAGCTTTAGGCTCGGTGTGGTGAGCGTTTGCGGCTTGCCATTAGTGTTAAACCGCAGGGTTAAACGATCGCCCGAAGCTGCTTTTAAGGTCATGACATCTTTGGCTTTGTCTCCAAACCGTTGCACTACGCCAATCTGTAGCTCTACATCGGTGGCGGCTTTAACTGAGCGAGTCGCTAAACCTGTCAGACAAAGAGCAGTCAGCGCAGCGATCGACAGCCGATTAAAGGTGATTAAAGTCCCGATCACGGTAGTTCCTCGCTTGTGCAGAAGTGGTAAGGGGTTCTCTGTCTGAAGACACATATTTTTGATTGTAATCGCCTTGTGGCGTGTGATCAATTATGCAAACTGGAATTGGTTCTCAGGACAACGTACTCAACTCCGATACACTAGGAACAGTGTCATTATGATCCCCGTTCATGGCTTCTGTTTCAACCGCTTCTCAGGCTTCTCGTGATCAGCAATCTCCCGCAGACTATGACGCGATCGTCATTGGCTCTGGCATTGGTGGGTTAGTAACCGCTACTCAGCTAGCCGCCAAAGGAGCCAGCGTTTTAGTGTTAGAGAGCTATATAATTCCGGGCGGCAGTGCGGGTTATTTTGAACGATCGTCTCAAGAGGGTGCAGGCTATCGCTTTGATGTTGGCGCATCAATGATTTTTGGTTTTGGCAAGCAGGGCACCACCAATTTGTTGACTCGTGCGCTAGATGCTGTCGGCATGGACATCGAAACCATCCCCGACCCGGTGCAGATTCACTATCATTTGCCAGACGGTTTAGATCTAAAAGTCCATAAAGACTATGAGCAGTTTTTACAAGAACTGATCGGGCATTTCCCCCACGAAGCGAAAGGGATTCGGCAGTTTTATGACGAGTGTTGGAAAGTGTTTAACTGCCTCAATGTGATGGATCTGCTGTCGCTAGAGGAGTTAGGTTACCTGACGCGAGTTTTTTTTCAGCATCCTCTCGCCTGTTTGGGATTGGTGAAATATCTGCCCCAAAACGCCGGAGATATTGCTCGTCGCTACATTCGCGACCCCAAACTGCTGAAGTTTATTGACATGGAGTGTTATTGCTGGTCGGTTGTTCCGGCAGATAAGACCCCGATGATCAATGCGGGAATGGTGTTTAGCGATCGTCATTATGGTGGCATCAATTATCCCAAAGGCGGCGTGGGTCAAATTGCCCAGAAGCTGGTAGAAGGCTTAGAGAAAGCGGGTAGTCAGATTCGGTATAAAGCCAGAGTTACCGAGATTTTGACCGAAAACGGGCGCGCGGTTGGGGTTAAACTCACGTCTGGTCAAACCTATCGAGCCAAACGAATTATTTCTAACGCGACTCGCTGGGACACCTTCGAGAAACTGATTCCCGCTTCTCAGATGCCCAACCGCGAGAAAAAGTGGCAACAGCGCTATCAGCAGTCTCCCAGTTTTTTAAGCCTGCATCTTGGTGTTAAATCAGCAGCGCTGGCGATCGGCACAGAATGTCATCACATTTTGCTAGAAAACTGGGACACGATGGAAGCCGAGCAAGGAACCATTTTTGTCTCGATTCCGACGTTGCTCGATCCGAGCCTTGCGCCCGATGGTCATCAGATCATTCACACCTTTACGCCTAGTTGGATCGAAAACTGGCAAAATCTATCGCCTAGCGAATATGAAGCCAAAAAAGCAGCGGCGGCAGAACGAGTCATCGATCGCTTAGAAACTATTTTCCCTAACCTGAGCCAATATTTGGATTATCAAGAAGTTGGCACCCCTAGAACTCACCGCCGCTTTTTGGGTCGCGACAACGGCACCTATGGCCCGATTCCCGCTCGCAAACTGCCCGGATTGTTGACCATGCCGTTTAACCGAACGGCGATCGCCAATCTCTATTGTGTCGGCGACAGCACGTTTCCTGGGCAGGGTCTAAATGCAGTAGCGTTTTCTGGGTTTGCCTGTGCCCACCGCGTCGCGACTGACTTGGGGTTGTAACCTCTAAGAGCATGGCATATCAACTTAAGTAAAACGGCGGCTGGCGGCACCTTAGATTCAATGAGTGTCTACCTAGCACACGAGAAAGCGGTTTCTCAGCTAACTTCGTTTGAGTTATCTTGAGACTCGGAAGGAAAAGGAAATATTTGATATGAGCCTGAAAGACACCATCACTGAAGGCATTCAAGCGGCAATGAAGTCTAAAGACAAAGTGCGGCTAGAAACGCTGCGAAGCATCAAGAAAGTGCTGTTAGAGAAAGAGGTGAGCGTTCGCCCGTTGGGGCAAACTGATCTGACCGAAGCGCAGGAAACCGAAGTATTGGTGCAAGTCGCCAAGCAGCGTCGAGACTCGATCGAGCAATATCAAAACGCCGGACGCAGCGATCTGGCTCAACAAGAAGCACAAGAGTTAGCGATCGTAGAAGAATTTTTGCCTCAACAACTCTCTGATGCTGAAGTTTCTCAGGTGATTGACGAGATTATTGCCCAAGCTGGGGCAATGTCTGCCAAAGATATGGGCAAAGTCATGGGTGCAGCCATGCAGCAATTGAAGGGCAAAACAGATGGCAGAAAAGTTCAAGAATTCGTCAAATCTAAGTTGAGTCGCTAGAGTCTCTACATTAGACCTTCTGCATGAGTAAAATTCTCGACGTAACTACCCGTAGAACTTGCCCCCTAACCCCCAATTCTGGAGGAACCGGAGTTCAAAGTCCCCCCAAATTGGAGGACTTAGGGGGCGTTCCCGGATTCGTGCAGGAGGTCTGTTAGCGATCGCGATCCGTAGCCCGTACTCTACAAGCTGTAGCTACGCCTGCACCTCAACTCGTATTTTAGTAGAGGTGCAGCATATTCTCATTTGGACGGTAAACTTTAGACTGGAATCATCTGGGTCAAGTCGCTGAGTCAACCGTGTCGAAACTCAACACACCCTCTATGTAACATTATTGAAACGTGAGTGATTGAATCTATTATGCAAACCGCTATTCCTACCGGAGCTATTTTGCAGAACCGTTACCGCGTCTTGAGCATTTTAGGACAAGGAGGATTCGGTCGGACTTATTTGGCAGAAGACCAGGGGCGATTTAACGAGCTGTGTGCCCTCAAAGAATTGCTGCCGCCGCAAGATAACGCCTATGCACTAGAGAAATCTAAAGAACTGTTTCAGAGAGAAGCACAGATTCTCTATCAGATTCAGCATCCGCAAATTCCGCAGTTTAGGGCAACGTTTGAGCAAGACCAGCGATTTTTTCTCGTGCAGGATTATGTCGAGGGCAAAACCTATCGCGCCCTCCTAGACGAACGCAAAACCCAGGGCTATGTCTTCTCAGAAGCCGAAGTGATTCAGATTTTGCAGCAAGTGTTGCCCGTGCTGTCTTACATTCACGGCAAGGGGATTATTCATCGTGACATTGCGCCCGACAATATTATGCTGCGGCAGAGCGATCGCCTTCCCGTCTTAATCGATTTTGGCGTAGTCAAAGAACTGGCGACGCGCATTCAGTCACCCGATACGGTCAGACAATCAACGACGGTCGGCAAGCTGGGCTATGCGCCGACTGAGCAAATGCAGACTGGGCGAGCCTATCCCAACAGTGACCTGTATGCGTTGGCGGTGACTGCCGTAGTGTTGCTCACCGGGCGAGAGCCGCAAGAATTGTTTGACGAAACCACAATGACTTGGCGCTGGCAGCGATTAATCACCGTCACCCCAGGGTTTGGGATGGTAATTAATCGGATGTTGAGCTACCGCACGACCGATCGCTATCAATCTTCTCAAGACGTTCTTCAGGCGCTTCAGTTTCCGCCCAATGTCACGCCAGTGCCGCAAACGCCCCCACCCATTGCCACTCAGCCCCAGCAGCCACCTTCTTCAAGCATGGATACTGTGGCGGTGGGGCGACGTGCAGATATCGATCCGACCACCACGCCGACTAATCTCACTCGCTCTGATCCGACAATCCCGACCCGTAGCTCTCTGTGGGATGACCCTTGGGCAGTGGGCGCGATCGGCACTGGGTTAGTGTTGCTAACGGGTCTGGGTTCGTGGAGTTTGGTGCGTGCTCTGATGAATCCGTCTACGCCTACGCCTACGCCGACTCAATCGATCGTCGCGACTCCTAGCCCAACCACTACGCCGAGCGTTCGTCCGTCGCCAACTCCTAGCCCCAGCAGTGAGCCTGTCATTTATAAACAGCGTCTAAATCTAGCACCGGGCGAAAATGCGTCTAGGAGTGGCACGTTGAGATCAAATGAGACTCGGAACTTTGTGGTTCCGGGGCAACAAGGCGAAACGTTGAGTGCGGCGCTAGCCAGTGAGGGCGTGTTGCTAAGTGTGTTGGCACCCAAAGACCCAGTGGACGATCGATCGAGTCGCGTCTCTCGCTGGGATGGCGAACTGCCGTTTACAGGCGATTACATCATTCAACTTAGAACCGTACAAGGAATTTCTAAAACAGACTATAAGCTCGATGTAAATCTACAAGCAGCGCCCACTCCCGCTCCTTCGCCATCGCCGTCTCCTTCGCCTAGCGTCACTCCTACCGTTCAAACTGAGCGGGTTAGCTTTCCGGCAGGGCAAACGGGGGCACAGGTGAATGGTCAAACCACTCCATCGGTGACGCGGCGCTATTTGGTGAATGCTCAACAGGGTCAGAGCTTGAGTGTGCAGCTCAATTCAGGTGCCGCAACTCTGGCAATTCGCTACCCCAACGGGAAACTAGTAGAAGATTCTTCTGGGGTCGTCAACTGGCAGGGGCAACTGTCTAGAAGCGGTGATTATCAGATTGATGTGATTGCCAGTCAAGACACTGATTTTCAGTTTGATGTCAATGTTCGGTAAAGTAGGAGAAGTTTTGAGTGGCTCTGTTTGAACGCATTATTAATCGCCGGAACTGACACTGACGTTGGAAAAACGGTTTTAACGACTGCGCTGGTAGCCTATTGGCAGGCTTATTGCAAACCTCGATCGCTCGGCGTGATCAAACCGCTCCAGACTGGAACGGGCGATCGTGAACTCTACAATCGGCTGTTCTCGCTCGATCAAACCTTAGAGGAGTTAAATCCGCTCTATTTTGAAGCGGCGATCGCGCCTCCCTTAGCGGCTGAAAAAGAAGGAAAGCGCGTCAAACTCGAAAAGGTTTGGCAGACTTTTGAGGCACTGCGCCAAAAACGAGACTGGGTTTTAGTAGAGTCGTTGGGCGGGTTGGGTTCACCGATCACTAGAGAAACCACCGTGGCAGATTTAGCCTGGGATTGGCGGATTGCGACGGTGTTAGTAGTGCCTGTGAAGTTGGGCGCGATCGGGCAAGCGGTTGCCAATGTTGCGTTAGCCCGATCGTGCCGGGTGCATCTCAAGGGCATTGTTCTCAACTGTGTCAAGCCTTGCTCTAATGAGGAGATCGAAAACTGGGCACCTGCTGACTTAATCGAGTCGCTGACCCATGTTCCTGTTTTAGGATTGATTCCTTTTTTATCTGATCCCACTGATCTGACAAAACTTGCTCAAGTTGCCGCTGACTTAGATTTAGAGAAATTGCTGCCAGTGAGTCATTGAGGAACGTGGATTTTTTAAGGTGCAACTTCTCGTACTCAACTAGAGTGTACATAAGTTCGTTGCTGGCTTCGTTCTCAGCGGCTTCTGCCCCCTAAATCCCCCATTGATGGGGGACTTTGAGCCAAGATTCCCGGTTTCAAAGTCCCCCAGAATGGGGGATTTAGGGGGCGAAGATCTCAGCCAGGACGAATCAATAGATTTGATTACAAGGTTGACAGGTTATTTAATCCACGATCCTAAAGGCTAAATCGTGCAAGTTAAATCGCCAGCGCGTTGAGTAAATCGGAGATTTTCTCGATAGTCGATCGGGCAGTCAATCACTGCTGGGACATCCTGATCCAACGCTTCTTTCAGAGTCGGAATTAAGTCAGCACAGGATTCGATTCGATATCCTTTTAGACCCATGCTTTCGGCAAATTTCACAAAATCGGGATTGCTGAATTTAATAAACGAAGAATGTCCGAATTGGTTTTCTTGTTTCCATTCGATCAGCCCATAGCCGCCGTCGTTAAAGATGATTGTGACGAATGCCGTGCCGATTCTGAGCGCAGTTTCTAATTCTTGACAGTTCATCATAAAGCCACCGTCGCCCGTGACCGCGACCACTTTATGTTGGGGATGCACAAGCTTGGCAGCGATCGCACCCGGAATCGCAATGCCCATTGCCGCAAACCCGTTAGAAATAATGCAAGTGTTAGGACGATGACAGTGATAGTGACGCGCCAGCCACATCTTATGCGCCCCCACATCTGAAATTACGATGTCGTCAGGTGCCATGACTTGCCGCAGATCATAGATCAGCTTTTGCGGCTTGATCGGAAAGCCATCATCATCCGCATATTGAGCATAGTCAGCCCGAATTTCAGCCCGAAGCTCTAGGGCATAAGGTTCGGGTTTACCTGAGCGATCGGCACGATTTAAAATCTCTTGTAGTGCATCTGAGATATCGCCCACCACTTCGGCGATCGGAATATAGCTGCTGTCAATCTGAGACGGGGTGACGCTGATATGCACGATCGGAATATCGGCTTCGGGGTTCCACTTTTTGGGCGAATATTCGATCAGGTCATAGCCGATCGCGATCACTAAATCAGCCTGATCAAATCCACAGCTAATATAGTCGCGCTGCTGCAAGCCGACCGCCCACAGCGCCAAAGGATGGGTGTAAGGAATCACGCCTTTGCCCATAAAAGTGTTGGCAACCGGAATATTGAGTTGAGTCGCAAACTTAGTCACCATCTCGCTAGCGCGATCGCGAATCGCCCCATTGCCTACCAAAATTAACGGATTTTTTGCCTCAGCAATCGCGATCGCAGCTTTCTCAATGCTGTGAAACGAAGCGTAGGTTTTTTCGATCGCGCCCGTCGTTAATGGCTTGCCTTCGACGGGCATTGCGGCAATATTTTCAGGTAAATCAATGTGAACGGCACCGGGGTTTTCGGTCTGAGCGATCTTGAATGCTCGCCGCACAATCTCTGACGTGTTGCTAGGGCGGACGATCTGAGCATTCCATTTAGTCACGGGGGCAAACATCGCCACGAGATCGAGATATTGATGAGACTCAATGTGCATGCGATCGGTGCCTACCTGCCCGGTGATCGCGACGAGCGGGGCACGATCGAGGTTTGCGTCGGCAACTCCAGTCATCAAATTAGTCGCTCCTGGCCCGAGCGTCGAGAGACACACTCCCGCACATCCGGTTAAGCGCCCATAAACATCTGCCATGAAGGCTGCGCCCTGCTCATGACGAGTGGTGATGAACTGAATAGAGGAATTTTCAAGGGCTTCCAAAACGTGAAGATTTTCTTCTCCAGGCAGCCCAAAAATGTACTTTACGCCCTCATTCTCCAGGCATCGAATCAATAATTCAGCCGTGTTCATTTTGCTCATAGGTCTGCCCTCCGGGAAAAGGGATAAAGGTGGGTCATGAGATTCAAGAATTAAAGCAGTTTATTGGTATTGATGTCAGTAGATAGTCTCTGGACATTCATGTTCGTTTGTCTGGCAAGATATTACAAGTGCGAATATAGCCTTGGGATTAGTCAAGCTGTGCGTTCCTCTACCTGCTTGACTTTTAAGATAACCGCCAAATCCACTCTTGAAATCTTGCAGACGTTTCCAATGTCCTTCTCTCTTAGGTGAGTCAGGCTTAAACAATTGAGCTAAATTGTTAGGATTCCTAGCTCGATCGTCGAGAAATAGTCTCACAAAATCACTGACTCAAGGCATTCCTAACAGCTATTTTTGCAGCACTGTTCACTCTATTCAGGGCGATTTTTATGACCGATACAACCGCGACTAGCACCCTCTCATCACCAGGGGTCACGGCTCCTCCAACTTATTCAGGCCCTAAAGAGGTTTTGATCAACAAACCTGTGACGCTGAAAGGCACTTATGATGCAACGCGCATCGCTCAGGTTACGCTGTCTGCCGAAGATAAATTTCCGCTTAATATCACGACCAATGCCGGAACCTGGCAGGTGACGATGCCCAATGGGTTTTCTACAGCCGGATCGCGATGGCTGCGCTTAAAAGGCGTTGATAGCGCGGGTAAAGTGATTGAGAATCGGGTTTTTTATATTACGGTCAGCAGTGACCCGTTGACGATCGGGCAATCTTTAACGCTCAAAGTTTTGCAAGATACGTTCTTTAAAGCGGCTCCGGCTGATTCATCGACGCTCACTGATCAGCAGAAAGTTTTAGTCAAAGCCGGACAGACGTTTAGCGTTAATCGCTATGGCTCGATCGATGGTCACGTCAAGCTAGAGTTGGGCGAAGCGATCGCCCCGATCGACAATTTTGGTTATTTCTACGATAGTCACGTTCAACTCAGCAAAGGCACTCAAATCTTTCGCTTTAACCTTGAAGACGTTCCTAATGTCTCGGTGACGGCTCAGTTGGTGATCAACACCACGACAATTCTCAAAGCAAAGTTAGGAGATTCCTCGACCCTCGCAGCTAATCAGAAGATGAATGCGACGGCAGGACAAACCTACGCAATTACGGGCTATGCGTGTGTGAACGGACATTTTCGCGTCAAGTTGGCTGAACCGATCGCAGGCTTTGGCGATACCGGATTTGTCTATTGGAAATTTGCTCAAGTTAAGCGCAACGGCAAATCGATTCCTTACGATGCGGATGCTTTGACAGTGACAGCGCTCACGCCTACGATTTTCAAAAAGCGTCCCGTTGATTCTTCGCAGTTACAAGCTTCAGAGAGAGCAAATTTTACGGCTGGAACGTTGTATGGCGTGTCTAGTTATGCGATTCAAGGCGGACACATTAAGGCTGCGCTCACCGAAGAGTTGCCAGGGTTTGGCAATACGGGTTTTGTCTTTCCGAGTTTTGTGCAGTTGAAACGCGGCGGCAGACCGTTTAATCCGGTTCCACCGACGGTTGAGATTAATGTGCCTTACTTCTCTCAGCGAGATAATCCGCGCTATTACTGGGCGACGTGTAATGTCACCTCGATCGCGATGGTCTTTTACTATTACGGCATTCGCGCTAAAAACGGTGGTCAGCTAGAAGATGAACTCTTGCAGTGGTGTCTCAACAAAGGCGGAGAAGGTGCTCAAACGAATCACAATGTCCTTTCTCAACTGATTCAGTCCTATGGCTTTAAGCCCAGCTTTAACGTTAACCGCACTTGGCAAGAAGTTAAAGAAGAACTGATCAATGGTCGTCCTGTCGTGTTGTGCGGATTGTTTACTCACGGGGGACATATTATTACGACGATCGGGTTCACCTCGCAGGGCTACATTGTGAATGACCCTTGGGGCGATGCGATGTCTGGTTACTCTAACACTGAGGGTCGTAAGCGTCTGTATCCTTATAGCTATGTCGATGAAGTGGCTGGCCCGGATGGCGGAGTGTGGGCACACTTTATTTCTAAGTAGCGATCGACGTTCATAAGATCTTCTGCACGAATCTGGGAACGCCCCCTAAATCCCCCAATTCTGGGGGACTTTGAACTCCAGTTCCCCCAGAATTGGGGGTTAGGGGGCGAGGTCGCAGGGTGGTTTACGGTGCAATCTTATTCATGCATGAGGTCTATAGTTTGACGTTAGGGAGCCGCGTGAACCTGCTGTGAGGTAGAGAACTTCACCGGATCTATGCCGACTCCCTAACTTCCTACAGTTGAATCGTAGTTTTGTTGTGCAACTCCTCTACTTGAACTAGGGAACCACTACCGATCGCAATGTTGAACTTCACTAAAGAACGTTCAATTTGATAACCGGGCAACACTCGGACGATTTGATATTCAGTCATCAAGTCACTCGTGCCATCCCACTTGAACAATGCCAGTTGATTGGATGCAATCTCACTCAGTTGTGACACAAACTCTTCAATCTCATCGCTAACATTCGGGAGAATGCCAGACGAAAGGAGGATGTAACGCTCTTGCAAATCCAAAGTAACACTAACTCGATAACGTTTTTCTGTTGAGCAACGCAACTCAACAGTGAACGAAATCGAGCCAGGAACGATCGTCCTAACTCCCATATTGTTTTGTCCTCTCGGTTAGTTCAAAGAGGACAAGAATGCTGATTTCTCAGACATTCCGTAGGGATAGAAAAGATATGCAGGATCTTGATTCCAGCCTTTCAAGATCCCATAGCAAAGCTGAAGGTGTACAATCATGAACGCCTCCTGAGTTACTCGTACTAACTAGGGATGGAAGTCCTCGGAGTCTGATTTCGTCGATCAGGCTTCGGGGCACAACTTCATCACTGCGATGTATTCTACAGGAGTTTTTAGTTTTTTGGAATCTTTAAGGTCTTAATTTTCGCAGGTGCAGTTAAGGCGCTCAAACAGTTTGGGCGAGGTAGACATTCGTATTTCAATAAGACATTCGTGTAGCAAATATCACATAGTTTTTCGCTAAAGATTCTCTGGGAATTTACGGAAAAGTTTTGGATAACATCCCATGGCGGAGATATCATCCGCAAAAATTCTCGATGATGTCCCTCAGCGGCGATATCACAAGAAAATTTTCTCGATAATGCTTGAATGTAGACATTACTAAGAAAAAATTCGATATGATAAGCAGTTAGACCGTTAAATCATCTGTCAGGGCGCAGTCGAAAAGTTATCGGTGGGTGCAAACTCTAAAGTGAGTACGCATCACTGTTCAATGTGAGATCGCAAGGTTACTGGTAAAGTGCATCTGACTTTTTTCCGACTTTCTCCTGACCTTATCCGCCTGACAAGGCAGGTTTGTGGAGATTAAATTAGGTTCAATTCAAGTAGTTTGGTATTGAATAATGAAAATTCTCAACAAAGTACCTTTTCTCAAAATTGGTATTGTTCTTCTTGTGATGCCTGTATCTCATGCATTTGCGATTGAGCCTAACCAAGTGTATCTAGCTCAGGCTTCAGCTTGGCAGTGCAGGCTAACTTGGGCAAGCGGTGGAACAACTTTGGGGTCGGGGGGCACAAAGGACACGGCTTTACAGGATCTAAATAGACAAGTCAGTTTAGATCGTGTTAATAACAACGGACAAAACTACTCTGTTGGTACAACTTGCTATACGTTGCCTGTACCCGGAGGTGCCAGTTCAAACCCAAGCACAGGTTCAAATTCAAGTCCTAGACCTCAGCCGCGTGTGGGAGATCAAGTTGATTATGAGGAACGCACTAGGCAGCTTTACAGACAGATACTTGGTAGAGAGCCAGATCCAAGCGGATTTCGTGACAATGTAAATGCTATGAGACAACATGGTTTTGAGTGGGTTCGTGCTGGGATGTCTGGCAGTCAGGAGTCTCGGAACAACATTAATAATCTGTATAGACAGTATCTCTGTAGAGATGCTGATCCTGGTGGGATGGATTTTCATATTAATTTACTAGCCTCTGGTCAAATGGCTCTTGATCAAATTCGCAACGGTATTGCGAACGGCGCAGAAGCGCAGCAACATAAAAATGGATGTCGGTAATTGGCACGGCACGGTCTAACAATCCCGTTGCACGCCGACCGTATCAAGTTTGTCGTTGTGCCCGAAAGTTTACTAGCGGCGGGTGAACGGGGTCGTTATGCTGCAAGTCCTTGTGGAAGTAGCCGAAAACCTGTCTGTCAGGATTCAGGGTTAAAGTAGCGTCAGGTTGTTCGTGAAATGGTGTTTTGAGGTTGATTTTAGTCGTAAACCTCTCTTCGATGTCTGATTCGGTCAATAGAAATTACTTCATCGTCACGGCTAAATTCATAAATGACTCTATAATCTCCAACTCTCAGTTTGAAGAAACCTGATAAATCAGCCGTCAAAGCCTGTGGTGTAATCTGGTCGAAGTTGTCAGCTAACCAAGTAATCTTATTGATGACTCGTTCACGAACTGCCTGAGTCAGCCGCTCTAAATCAGCAAGAGCTTCTGGCTCATATTCAACTGAGTAGCTCATCTGCCGCCTAATCCCAGTTTTTGCATAACATCTTCTGCTGGAATGCCCCGAACTCCTATCTCTCTGCGCTTGCGAATCTCCAAAAGTTCTCGTTTGAAATCTTCCCTGACTATTGCACCTTCATCTGGATCTGGTAAAAGTGCCTCTAAAGCCTCCATGACAGTTTCTCGAATCAGAGTTTTCAATTCATCAACTGTCAGGTCTTTAATTTGCATAGCAACTACTCCACGACGACGTATTTGTCCAGTGTAATCTATGAGCAGTGGTAGCTAGGCGGGTTGGATTAAGTGTGATGAAAGCAGCGTGAGATCGCAGCAACATAAACCCGGTTGGAGCAGACTGCTGAAAGATCTTGGTGATGATGCGAAGGTTACTTGCAGCCGCTCAACCGGAACGTTGGAGTCGATGTTTCGGAACAGATGCTGGCGATCGCCCAACAAAAATTTCACCCCTTTCCCACTGCCTCCTTTCAGATTGCAAATGCATCTGCCTTGGCATTTGCAGACCACAGTTTTGATGCCGCAGTTTCTGCCAATGCCTTTCACTATTTCGATGATCCTATGCTGAGTCTTAAGGAAATGAGGCGAGTGCTGGACGATCGACCTCTGGGCGATCGATTCACTCTGTCCAGAAAAACAGTGACGTGTTTGACTCTTCAGATTCAAGAAAACGTATGACTTAGGAAGCTTGCAGACTAATCCGCTCGATCGTGAATCAGGCTGCAAGCGCTCAGTACTAATCTCATAAATCGGCAGATAGTTAACAAGCAACCAGAGCGCTTAACTTGCCCACAATAGCATCGGCGTTTTTTCTGGCATCGCCAAACAGCATTTGGGCATTTTCTTTATAGAACAATGGGTTTTCGACTCCTGCGTAGCCGCTTGCCATGCTCCGCTTCATGACGATCACGGTTTTCGCCTTCCACACTTCGAGAACGGGCATTCCTGCGATCGGACTCCCTGGATCTTCCATCGCACTCGGATTCACCGTGTCATTGGCACCGATCACCAGCACGACATCTGTTTCAGGAAAATCCTCATTGATTTCGTCCATTTCCAGAACAATGTCGTAAGGCACGTTTGCTTCTGCCAATAGCACATTCATGTGTCCGGGTAGCCGACCTGCAACCGGGTGAATGCCAAACCGAACTTTAATGCCGCGATCGCGCAACGTCTTGGTAATCTCAGAAATCGGATGTTGTGCCTGAGCAACCGCCATTCCATAGCCAGGAACAATGATCACGCTCTTGGCGTTTTCTAGAAGCTCGGTGGTGTCTTCGATCGAGATCGATTTTGCCTCACCCGCTGGCTGGCTGCTAGTGGAGGTTGTTCCGGCAGTGGCTCCAAATCCGCCTAAGATGACGCTGATAAATGATCGATTCATCGCTTTGCACATGATGTAGCTGAGAATCGCGCCACTGCTGCCCACCAGCGCTCCGGTGATGATCAGCAAATCGTTGGAGAGCATAAATCCAGCGGCGGCGGCTGCCCAGCCTGAATAGCTGTTAAGCATCGAGATCACGACGGGCATATCAGCACCCCCGATCGCCATCACTAAGTGAATGCCTAACAGACAGGCAACTCCGGTCATGATCAGCAGCGCTTGCAATCCGGTTAAGAGATCGCCGCCCATAAACTGTCCGCCTAGCCAAAAGCAGGTGCCCAACATGGCTAAATTCAGCAAGTGACGACCGGGCAACATCAGCGGTTTGCTGCTGAGAACGCCGCGCAATTTCCCGAACGCTACGATCGAGCCTGTAAACGTGATCGCACCGATAAACACGCCAATAAACACCTCAATCTCGTGAATGGTGGCTTCACCGCCCGTCAGCGTTTGCGGCTGTAAATAGTTAGCGATTCCGACCAAAACTGCCGCCATGCCCACAAAGCTGTGCAGAACGGCGACCAATTCTGGCATTTCTGTCATTGCCACACGAGATGCCAAACTCGCCCCAATGAGAACTCCTGGCAGCAGGACACTCACCAAAACGCCATAGTTAGTTCCTCGACTTCCAAAAGCGGTGGCAACAAACGCAATCAGCATTCCGGCGATGCCGTAGAGGTTGCCTTTGCCAGAGGTTTCTTGATTTGACAACCCCGCCAAGCTGAGAATAAACAAACCGCTCGCCGCAATATAAGCGACGGTCATCAAATTATTTGACATCACTATTTATCGTTGAAACATTTTGAGCATTCGTTGAGTCACCAAAAAACCACCGGAAATATTGATGGTTCCGACCAGGATGGCGATCGCGCCTAAAACCGTCGTGGGCGAAGTTGGTGCGCCAGAGATTTGCAGCATTCCACCGACGATGATGATGCCGCTAATCGCATTGGTGACGCTCATCAACGGGGTATGTAGAGCGGGTTTGACGTTCCAGATCACTTGCCAGCCGACAAAACACGCCAACACAAAGACTGTGAAGTGTGAGAGAAATGAAGCCGGAGCGGTAGCACCGATCGCGACTAAAATCACTGCAATTAGCCCAGCCCACACGCCACTCAGGTTCTTCTTGGGTGCCGCTTTAACAGGCTGAGAGGTTTCCTGAATAGTGGCTTGAGCGGGGGCAGGTTGAGGCGGAACCGATCGGGGCGGCGGTGCCATAATCTCGCCGTTGTGGACGACTAGTGCACCTCGAACCACCTCATCTTCTAAATCGATTTGATGGTTATCGTGTCTGCCCATGTCATCTAAGAGGTGACACAAGTTTTTGCCATAAAGCTGGCTGGCTTGGTTTGCCATGCGGCTGGGCAGATCGGTTAGCCCAATGATGGTCACCCCGTTGTAGCGATAGATCTCTCCTGGCTTGGTGACTTCACAGTTACCGCCCTGCTCGGCTGCCATATCGACGATCACAGAGCCTTCTTTCATGCTCTCTACCATCTCTCTAGTGATCAATTTGGGTGCAGGCTTACCCGGAATCAAAGCTGTGGTGACGATGATATCTACTTCTTTGGCTTGCGCCGCAAACAGATCCATCTCAGCCTTGATAAACTCAGGACTCATTGTCTTGGCGTAACCACCCGTCCCGGTGCCGTCTTCTTCAAACTCTAGCTCTAGAAACTCTGCGCCTAAACTTTCGACCTGCTCTTTGACAACAGGACGGGTATCAAACGCTCGAACGATCGCGCCTAAACTTCTAGCGGTGCCGATCGCCGATAACCCAGCCACTCCCGCTCCGATCACCATCACTTTGGCGGGGGCAACTTTTCCAGCCGCCGTGATCTGCCCGGTGAAAAAGCGTCCAAACTGGTTAGCGGCCTCGACCACGGCTCGATATCCGGCAATGTTTGCCATCGAGCTAAGAGCATCTAGCTTTTGTGCCCGACTGATCCGAGGCACGGCATCCATTGCGATCACCGTTGCTTTGCGATCGGCGAGTTTTTGCACGAGTTCTGGGTTTTGTGCTGCCCAGATAAAACTGATTAAAGTGCCGCCTTCTCGCAGCAATTCTGTTTCGTGTTTGTTGAGATCAGAATGATGATCAGGGGCGCGCACTTTTAAGATTAAATCGGCTTCTGCCCAAAGGGTTTCAGGGTCAGAAATGATTCGACAATCTACTTGTTTATAGGCATCATCACAGAAATTTGCGGCGTTTCCAGCCCCGGTTTCAATTAAAACTTCAAAGCCATATTTTTGTAGAAGTTTAGCCGTATCGGGTGTTGCAGCAACTCGACATTCACCGACTAAAATCTCTCTGGGAATGCCAATCTTTTTTTGTACAGTTTCCTCAGACTTAGGCTGATAGCTGGCTTCATCCTGTTTATTGATGGCGATCGTCATAAAATACCCCCTTTCTATAGAGTCAAATGTGTAAGGACGTAGCATCGCCGTTGCAAGTAGCCGATATTATTTAATCCCCGATCCTAAGCAAGAACTTGAATTTTAGAAATTATAGAGATAGAAGGCATCCTAATTTGATTACCTTAATAGGATTTTTCATTTGACCTCTTTTAGGACTCAATTTTTAACAAACTAGAATTAAATTCGTAAACTATCTTTAAATAAGTGCAGCTTTTAAGCGAATTAATGACGGAATCTCTCCATAACGTAAATTCTTTCAATCTAAGTTTATGTAGCTTGATGAAGTTTTTTGAGCCAGCATTCAGGTCGATAGCCAGAAAGTTCTCAATAAGTATTTTTCTAAATCAGGGCACATTTCTCAGATCCGACTCGTCAACTTTTACCGAGTCGCTCCTCACCGGGTCATTTCGTTTAGCCACCTGATATGTCAATATTGACGAAGTTTACTAACTTAACCACTAACCCTTGTTCTCCAGGTCAAACGCCTATGCTGCTCAGAGGATTTTCGATGCGACGTGTTGTGTCAACCTTAGCGATCGCGGGCTGCCTTGTCGCAGGGCTTCCGATCGTGGCATTTTCTCAAGGCTTACCAGGACTCACTCTTTTTAGTGGAGTCAAAAGCGAGAACCAACTCAATTATCGGCTTGACTTTGGCGGTAACACCAACTCCTGGGATCGCTATCGCTTTAGAGTTGAGCGCAAAAGAATGAAAGTTGCGGTGGCGCAGTTCACGATCGATTATCCCGACTACTACAAAGGCACCTTTGACCCCAAGAGCGTCGAACTGATGGTCAACGACAAAAAAGTTGCCATTCAAGAGGTCAAGTGGGAGAAAGAAAACTACGTGATTTCAGTGTTTCCTCAAGACCCCGTGCCCGCCGGGTCAAACGTCGAATTGATCTTCTCGAATGTCAAAAACCCCAGCAATGGCGGGATGTTCTACTTTAATTGCCGAGTCTTGTCTCCTGGAGACGTGCCTTTGCTGCGCGACATCGGCACCTGGATTGTGACCATTAGCTAGGCAGTTGAGCAGACATTTTAAGTCAGGGCGAATCACATTCGTCCTGTTTTTTGTTTTGCCTCAACTTTCGCCAACTTCAGCCCCTGAACATAGTGCTATATTTGTAGACTGTGGCTTTTCCACGGTCTTTTTCACATCTAACTAGCGAGAACAACGACCCATGACCAAGCGAACTTTAGAAGGAACCAGCCGTAAAAGAAGAAGAAAGTCTGGCTTTCGGGCCCGGATGCGGACGGCAACGGGTCGAAGAGTGATTACCGCTCGCCGAAAGAAAGGACGCGCTCGGTTAAGCGTTTCTGGCTAGAAAGCTTGAGCGGTCTAGACGCGATCGCGCAAGGCGAGGTTTGCTTTGGCACTGTCCAAACCCAATCGATTAAAGCATCGAAAAGATTTTAGCCGCGTCTATCAGCAGGGGCTGCGACGCAATTCAGCAAATCTAACGCTGAGAGCTTTGCCCAGTTCAAAGTCTTTTGCTAAAAAATCCTACGAGCCAGAAAGCTACTCAGATCTAACACCGCAGGCTCCCTCTCAGATCGGCATTTCGATCAGCTTGAAAGTGAGTAAACGTGCAGTCGTTCGCAATCGCATTAAACGGCAAATTCGAGCGGCGTTGCGGCAACTCTTACCGCGTCTCACCGCTGACTGGAAACTCGTGATCATCGTGCGACCTCAAGCAGTGGAGTGCGATTATTTTCAATTTCTGCAAGAATTAGAGCAGTTATTGCTAGACGCTGAGGTATTGAATGGCAATTAAAGAAGAAGTTTATTACGAAGGTGGGCCCCATGTCGGGGATCTAATTATTGGCGTACTTTTAGCACCCACCGTAATTTGTTTGCCGTTGACGATCGGAGCATTTGTCCGGGCACTCTGGCTTCGCTATCGTATTACTAATCGGCGGATCGGGGTGACGGGCGGTTGGATGGGTCGCGATCGCGTCGAAATCATCTATTCCGACATCACTAAAGTGGTGACGGTTCCCCGTGGGCTGGGAATGTGGGGAGACATGGTGCTAACGCTGCGCGACGGTAGCCGCATCGAAATGCGGTCAGTTCCCAAGTTTCGGGAACTCTATGACTTCATTAATGAGCGGCTTTCTGAACGAGCCAAGAAAGCCAGCGGTGCCTTGGGTACGCAGGGTTAAACCATTCGGTTATCCCACCCTTCTAGAGCGTTTCTCGATCGCCTAACGATCAAAGTACAAGCTACACTGGGATTTGTTCTGTCAGGGCGCAAACCAAAAGAGTTGCAATCGGCAGATTGGATTCAGCAAACTCAGACTTCATAGGTAGAGACGTAAGGCGAATGGACTTTGGTATAAGCTTTCTTTCCAACAACGTAATGCTGCCGATCATCGATTTCTTCTATGGAATCGTGCCCAGCTACGGCTTGGCGATCGTGGCACTAACTTTGGTAATTCGCTTTGCGCTTTACCCTCTCAGCGCTGGCTCTATCCGCAGTATGCGCCGCATGAAGGTGTCTCAACCTGCGATGCAGAAACGGGTGAAAGAGCTTCAGGAACGCTACAAAGATGACCCCGCCAAGCAGCAGCAAGAAATGAGCGCGGTTTACAAAGAGTTTGGCAACCCTCTGGCGGGATGTCTACCCGTTGTAATGCAGATGCCTGTGCTATTTGCGCTTTTTGCCACGCTGCGCGGTTCGCCATTTTCTGATGTCCCTTATTCGGTGAACTTGCAAATCTTGCCCAAAGAGCAGATTGAACAGGTTCAGCCGCAAGCATTTGTAACGGCTCCTCAAAACATCTATTTGTCTGACAGCGTTCACACTAAAATTGCCGCTGTCGCACCTAGTGGAACTCGTCTAGTAGTCGGTGACAAAACCAAGATTGAGTTTCAGACCGTTGAAGGCAAGCCATTTGATGCTTTAGCGACTGAGTATCCTGACAGTGATCTGACTCCTAAATTTAAGGTCGTTAGCGGGGCTGAACGGATTCAGCTTAAAGACGATGGGACGATCGAAGCCCTTCAGCCCGGAGATGTCACCCTTCAGGCAATTGTTCCTGGATTGGCAGCAAACAAAGGCTTTCTGTTTATCGATGCGTTGGGACGGGTGGGCGCGATCGACCCAGATGGGGCGCTGCACTGGGATATCATCGGCATGGTGATCTTCTTTGGCATCAGTCTTTACATCAACCAACTGCTCTCTGGGCAGAGCGGATCGAGTGGCAACCCTCAGCAAGACACGGTAAACAAGATTACTCCAGTTCTTTTCTCGGGGATGTTTCTGTTTTTCCCCCTGCCTGCTGGCGTGTTGATGTACATGGTCATTGGCAACGTTTTCCAAACGGCTCAGACCTTCTTTTTGTCGAGAGAGCCGCTGCCCGAAAATCTGCAAAAGATTGTCGATGCTGAGGCAGCTAAAAGTGGAGATGCCAAAGGTGGAGAAACCACTCTCCCGTTTGAACCCGGTCGCAAAAAGAAGGCTTAGAGAGACACTATGAGCGATCGTCAGTTTGAACAACGAGGTCAGCAGTGGTTAGAGGAATTCCTAAAGCTTGCAAATTTGTCTGCACCTGTCACAACTGAAATTAGAGAAACGTTCTCTGAAACGAGTTGTTGGCTGACGATCGATGACTCGGCTTTAAAGCCAGACCAGATAGAAGCGCTGATCGGAACTCAAGGAGTCGCAATAGACTCCATTCAGTATTTAGCAAATTCTACGCTCAATTTGGGCAAGCAAGACGACCAGCAGGGCGCTTACACGATCGAGCTAGCGGGTTATCGTCAGCGCCGTCAGCAAGAATTGCTAGAAATTGCCGAACAAGCTGCCGAGCAAGTTCGGCAGTCGGGCAAAGAGTATGAAATCAAATCGCTTTCTTCAGCCGAGCGGCGACAGATCCATACGATTCTCAAAGACAGCCCCGATCTGGGAACTTACAGCCGAGGGCAAGAACCCGATCGCCGCTTAGTTGTTCAGCCCGCTCAGTTAGATGAACCGTCGGCTTAATTGCTAAAATAAGAAAGTGTAGAGAATGCCTGTACTGAAAAATGTACGGGCTTCTTAGTTTTAAGGAGAGTTGCTACAGCTATGAAAGCAATTTATATTCCTCAACTGGCTCAGGCGCACGAGCGAACCCAAACGATCGAGTTTAAAGAAAATCTCAAGGGCATTGAGACGCTGACTCCCGTGCAAGGAAGCTTAAAGGTGACTCACCAGGGAAATTATCTTGAAGTTTCGGCTCAGGCAGATACGATCGTGACGTTGAGCTGTCATCGCTGCTTGCAGCAGTTTAATCATCGCTTGTCGGTTGCTGCTTCGGAGTTGATTTGGCTAGCAAATAGTGACGATGAATCGGGAACTCTGCCGTTTGACCAAGATCTCTCAGTCGATGACTTGGTAGAAAGCCTGCCGCCAGATGGCAATTTTGAACCGACAGCTTGGCTCTATGAGCAGTTGTGTTTAGCGATTCCACAAAAGCAGTTGTGTGATCAGCAGTGTAATGGCATCGAAGTTTCAGACGCGATCTTAAATCCTGGAATCGATCGCCGTTGGGCCTCTTTAGAATCGTTAAAAGGTCAGCTTCCCTCATAGAGACGGATGTAGAAAATGACGCATAGTGTAGGGTTAGAAAGAGACGCTTATTACTTGATGTCTCATCCATTGCCCCTAATTCGCCATGAGCTTCAGCGACGAATTTAATCTGCTGCTAAGAGCGCGTTATCCGATTATTTACATTCCCACCCGTGAAGAAGAGCGGGTCGAAGCGACGATCATTCAGTGTGCCAAAAGTCAGGGCGATCGAGCCGTCTACATTTGGGATTTTGTCGATGGCTATCAAGGAAATCCTAATGATGTTGGTTTTGGCAAGCGCAATCCAGTACAGGCGTTAGAGTTTGTAGAAAAGCTGCCTGCAAGTGCCCCGGCAATTTTTGTGCTGCGAGATTTTCATCGGTTTTTAGAGGATGTCTCGGTATCGCGCAAGCTTCGCAATTTGGCGCGATTGCTTAAATCTCAACCCAAAAACCTTGTACTGCTGTCTCCTCAGATCTCGATTCCCGACGATCTGAGCGAAGTTTTAACCGTGCTGGAGTTTCCCCTACCCAACGCGGCTGAAATTAAGATTGAGATTGAACGGCTCTTGAGTGCAACGGGGCAACGACTTGATGGCAAAGTTTTGGACGAGTTGATTCGATCGTGCCAGGGGCTATCCAACGAACGAATTCGACGAGTTTTAGCACGAGCGATCGCCCTTCATGGTGAGCTACAGCCCGACGACGTTGATTTAATTCTTGAAGAAAAGCGTCAAACAATTCGCCAAACTCAAATCCTAGATTTCTATCCTGCGACTGAAAATATTTCTGATATCGGCGGACTGGACAACCTTAAAGACTGGCTATTCCGGCGAGGCGGCTCCTTCTCAGAACGGGCGCGACAGTATGGGTTGCCTCATCCCAGAGGCTTGCTCTTAGTCGGCATTCAAGGAACAGGCAAATCACTGACGGCAAAAGCGATCGCGCACCATTGGCATCTGCCACTACTCAGGCTCGATGTCGGTCGTCTGTTTGCAGGATTAGTTGGCGAGTCAGAATCTCGGACTCGTCAAATGATTCAGTTATCAGAGGCGCTTGCCCCTTGCATTTTATGGATCGATGAAATTGACAAAGCTTTTGCTGGCTTAGATAGTCGAGGCGATGCGGGAACAACCAGTCGCGTATTTGGTACGTTTATAACCTGGCTAGCAGAAAAAACGTCTCCAGTCTTTGTCGTTGCCACTGCTAATAATATTCAGTCATTGCCTGCTGAAATGCTGCGGAAGGGACGGTTTGACGAAATATTTTTTGTGGGTCTGCCCACTCAGGAAGAGCGCCGCGCAATTTTTGCCGTGCATTTGTCGCGTTTGCGCCCTCACAATCTCAAACACTACGATTTAGAGCGCCTTGCTTATGAGACACCTGATTTTTCTGGCGCAGAAATTGAGCAAACATTGATTGAGGCGATGCACCTTGGCTTTAGTCAAAATCGCGACTTTACGACAGATGACATTCTAGAAGCGGCAAGTCAAATTGTCCCGCTTGCCCGCACTGCAAAAGAGCAAATTGACTTTTTGCAAGAATGGGCAGCCGCTGGAAAAGCCAGGATGGCATCAAAGCACAGTAGTTTGAGCGATCGCATCCAGCGCCAACTTCAACAACCCGAATAAATCCCAAGGCGGCAAGATTCTCGGTGCGTCTGTGCCACCAGATGTTAAGATTTTGCTTGCTTCGCCGTTCTTGGGGAATCACCATGAGTTGGTCGGGTCTACTTAAAGTCTTCACGGGTCTGTTTCTAGCGATCGCGCTCCTCGCGGGAGGTGGGTTTTTAGCTGCACAATTCTTCATTGCTAAGTTGAGTGCTCCGCCCCCTAAACCCATTTATTCCAATGACAAGCCTGCATCGCCTGCCAAAGCGACCGTTAAATCCAAAGCGGTTTCTCCCGATAAGTCCCGTGTGGCTGATGCGTCTCCTAAACCATTGCCATCGGGTGCTTATGAAGGGCGAGTCACGCAATCGATCGGGCTAATTCTCAGAGATGCTCCGGGTCGAGATGGGGGGCAGACTGGCGGCATTGACTACAACGAGAAAGTGATTGTGCTAGAAACCAGTTCTGATGGCGAATGGCAGAAAGTGAGAGTGCAATCCAACGATCGAGAAGGCTGGGTAAAAGCCGGAAACACTGAGAAAAGCCCTCAGTAACAAGATAGGACTCACGCAAACCTCGGAGGTTTCAACCAAGAATCAACCATCGTGACCGACAGAGTGGCTTAAACATCCGAGGTTTTGGTCAAAATGCGTAAGTCCTGCAAGAGCAATGGCAAGCTGGTTTCACTTGGCTAATCGGAGAAGACGTTTAGCCAAAGGAGTGATTTTGCAGTTGGGTATAGGCACTCTACAGAGGATGAAGCTAAAATGTTGCTAAGGAAAAGTGAAAAGTTTTTCACTTTAGCCTAGTTGAGTAACCTTTGCCCAAAGACTATGGAAACCCTTGCTTATTTGCATTTAGCCTGTGCTAACGAGTCGCCTGAAGACGATCGACCAGTGGCTCAACTTTGTCACTTGAGTTTATTAGATGGGCTAAATTGGCAAAAACTGTCTAGTGCAGCTTGGGTCAAGTTCTTGAGTATCGCGGTTAGCTTAACTATTTTGAGCCTCGCCAGTTCTGCAATGGCGCTTTTACAGCAGGGTGACACGGGCGCTGAGGTTTCTGACTTACAAAATCGGCTAACGGCGGCTAATTGTTATAACGGTCCCACTGATGGCGTTTTTGGGCCTCTCACCAGAGAAGCGGTTATTGGGTGCCAGCAGCGCAAGGGACTCAACGCCGATGGCATTGTGGGACCGGCAACCGAAGCTGCCTTGTCAGGAGGCACCCAGACCAGCCAAACCTTTAACATCCCTGACCAAACCGTTAGCAATGGCACTTATGGTGGGGTGCTGCGGCAGGGCGATCGGGGCAGTGCTGTCAGTGATTTACAACGTCGCCTAAGTTCAGAGCGCTATTATAATGGCGCGATCGATGGCGTGTTTGGGCAACAGACTGAAGATGCGGTGCTCAGACTTCAACGAGATCGAGGGTTAACTCCCGATGGCATTGCGGGTTATCAAGTTGTACAAGCCCTTGCAGGGTCTTCTACGACAATTCCTGATACTAGCTACAATCCGTCGGGTCGGCAGTTAGAGATCGGAGACACTGGCTCTGATGTCGAAGACCTTCAGCGTCGGCTCAAAAATCTCGGCTACTTCAATGGGACGGCGACGGGCTATTTCGGCCCTCAAACCAGCGATGCAGTTCAGCGCTTTCAACGAGAAAATCGTCTTGCCGCAACGGGCATTGCAGACGCGAGAACGCTAAACGCTTTGGGGAGTGCAACGGCTCAAAATCACTATGATTCTGTTAACCGCTACATCGTCGTCGTTCCCAAACAAGATTCCCGAACTCTATTTAGAGTCAGACAGATTGCCCCTAGAGCATTTGAAGCGAGATCTAAACTCGGCGACTATGTTTTGGCAGGGGCTTACCCCAATCAAAACAGAGCCGAAAAGCAATCGAACTTGCTGAGATCGCGCGGTCTAGATGCCAGAGTTGCCTATCGCTAACCGGGCAGCAGAGATCGCTGACAGGTTGGACAAACGGCATGAATGGTCAACTGGCAGTCGAGGAGATGATAGCCTTCTCTTTGAGATGCTTTAGTGCCGATTTTGAGGATCGGGTCACTTTTAAACTCGATCGTTTTGCTGCACCGGACACAAATCAGGTGATGGTGGTGATAAGGGTGAGGTTGGTTGATCTCATAGTGCTTATGCCCTTCAGCAAGTTCTAACTCACGTAAGATTCCCATCCGCGCCATCAGCTTAAGGGTGCGGTAGATTGTCGATAGGCTAATGCCTTCGCCGTCTGCTTTCAGCACATCGTAAAGATCTTCGGCGCTGAGGTGGGTTCCTTTGTCTAAGTTTTGAAAGACCTGCAAGATGACTTCGCGCTGTGGAGTTAAGCGCCAACCTTTCTCGTTCAGTTCAGCTTTTAAAGAAGCGGCAGTGTATACAGAAGCGTTCATGTTCTCAACAAGGCTTGCTTTCTTGAGAATATAGCATACAAAAAAACAAGGTGATTTGCAAGAAAGTCACCTTGTTGAGAATCATATTCAAGACTGAATGTCAAAAGAGCGGTGCTTTTAGTCTTGTAGGCAAGGAGTTTAAGCTCTTTTTAGATGAGAATAAGATTCATGTTTTGAGATTGTTCTAGCTCAAAGATTCGAGATAATCACGAACGCGGTTGCGACGTTTGGGCTGGCGCAGTTTTTGAAGCGCCTTCGCTTCGATTTGGCGGACTCGTTCGCGGGACAGATCGAGCGCCCGACCGATTTCTGCCAATGAATAAGGGTGCCCATCGCTGCCCAAGCCAAAGCGCATTTGAATCACATCACGTTCTCGGCTCGTCAGGTCTGCCAGCAGTTGCAGCAAATCGCGACGGAGAGACTCTCGCATCAAGATTTCTTCTGGTGAGATTTCTTCGGTTTCGAGCAAGTCGCCCAGTTCGGTATCTTTTTCTTTGCCGACCTTGGTTTCTAGAGACACCGATCGCGGCACTTTCAGCAAAACTTCTCGCACTTGAGCCGCTGTCATCTCTAGCTCGACCGCAATGTCTTCGATCGTGGCAGTCCGTCCTTTTTCTTGAGCAATTTTGCGTTGAGCTTTCTTAATCTTGTTAAGCTTTTCGGTGATGTGAACCGGGAGGCGAATCGTGCGGCTTTGAGTCGCGATCGCCCGCGTAATGCCCTGACGAATCCACCAGTAAGCATAGGTGCTGAACCGATAGCCCTTAGTCGGATCAAACTTGTCAACGGCGCGCTCTAGACCCAACGTGCCTTCTTGGATCAGATCCAGCAGTTCTAGACCCCGATTTTGATATTTCTTGGCAACCGACACGACCAGGCGCAAATTTGCCTTGATCATGTGTTCTTTTGCCAAAAGTCCCTCGCTTTGAATTTGTTCAAGTTCTGCAACTGCTAGCCCGACGATCTTCGCCCAGTGCTGCTTGCCTTCTGCCATGATGGGCTTGAGATCGAGAACGGTAACATTCGCTTCAGCCGCCCAGCGCTCTAGAGAAGGACGGTGCCCCAAACTTGAAGTCAAACGATCGCGGACATCAATTAACTGAACATAGCGCTCGATCGGGGCATTGCCTTTAAGAGCCGCCTCGTCGCGCGCTTCTAGCAATCGCATATGGCGCTGAACTCTTTGAGCCTCTGAGACTTCTTCATCTCGACCTAACAGCCGAACGCGACCAATCTCTTGAAGATATAGCCTCACGAGGTCTGTCGTTCGACGAACGGGTGAACCAAGCTCTGCTCGATCGACAGACTCAACGTCGAGATCGGTCAAGTCATCGGCAGGAGGCTCTGTGTCACGATCGGCATAACCTGCATCGTAGCTCTGAGAACGAAAGCTCTCTAGAGAAGAGGTTTCGTAGTCTGCATCAGCGTAAAAAGAGGTTGCTGGCATCATGGTCTTTCGGTTGCCCTCGGTAGAAATGGGGTCAGTCGGCTGCTTTCGATAAGTATTCCCGTGTTCTGAGACTAGAGAACGCTTTGTAGAGTTCCGTAGCCTCGCACCCGACAGCGTTGATTTGAGCGTCAGGTATCAATGTCTTCTACTCTCTACATCTCTTTTCACTCTCAATTCGGAAGGTTATGCAAGAAGCTGCCTCTTTAACCGCAAATTGATTAGGTGCGAACTGAGTCGCAAGCAGGTCTGCGATCGAGAGAGAATCATTCACATCGCTGCGTAAATTACCCTACATCACGGTGATGGCAATTTTTCGATCGCCTCCTTACTAGCTCCGCATCTTCATCAAGACTTTGAACGAGTGCTGGGTTTGATTATGAAGAGATGAAGTAGCCCGTAGAGTATGTAGCATCAATTCAGCAAATTTACGGCGTAGCTCCTGTTGTAAAGCTTGAAGAGCCGTTTGAAATGAAGCATCCGCACTTCAAAAGATGTCGGCGTTGCTGAATGCAAGTATGAATCTGTCTATCGAAGCTGAATCCTTTCGCCCCC
>JAYVFW010000508.1:0-8234 GCA_043772715.1 Phormidesmis sp.
AGAACGAAGAGAAAAAACTCGTCGAACTGATGTTATTCCTGCAACTCTACCACTGCCGTCTGTTAACTCAGCAATTGCCTGATTGCTGCTACAGGGCAACCGCATGAAAACTGAACGTTTGACTGGGCAGGGCTTTTAGAACTGAGTATTATTGCTTACTAACTTTTGAATCCCTTACCAGTCAACAATTCCAAAATTTTCATGCGGTTGCCCTGATTGCTGCTACTAGCGCTTGTGACTCAAACGGTTTTGACATATAAAGTTGAAAGCCTGCTGACTCTGGATCTGTCCGCAGCGTTTCGAGGATTTCTCCAGAAAGTACGATCGCTGGGGTCAGCGTTCTTAATTCAGCATCGAGCTTTCTCAAAGTTTGCAAAACATCTGCGCCATTGCCATCGGGTAGCCGAAAATTGCTAATCAAAATATCGGGTCGGAGCGTCATTAAAGCCTCTCGTCCTTCTTTAACAGAGCCAACTGCAACTACGCTTGCTCCTTGATGCTCTAGCAAAACGACCAGGGCAGTTCTAGTAATGGCTTCATCTTCGACAATCAGTACCTGCAAGTGATCGAGTCCTTCAGCTTTGCCCAACAATACGCGCTCAGAGAAGCTACCGCTAATAGCTTAATTTCTGTTCATAAATAAACAACTTACCTTGACATGGCTGCAAAGGTATCATTTCGATTGATTTGATTGGCTGATTGATTCTTGATAGCGAATCGTCTACTGTCTAGGTTGAAATCGATGGGCTAGTTTTTATGGCAAGGGTTGAGCTAGACGGCATCACGCGACGGTTTGATCAGTCGGTGGCGATCGCAGACATCACCTTTGAGGTGCCTGATGGTGAGTTTTGGGTGCTGGTCGGTCCGTCTGGGTGCGGCAAGTCTACGATTTTGAGAACGATCGCGGGGCTAGAATCAGCGACTTCTGGCAATCTCTACATTGGCGATCGACTAGTCAATCAGGTTCCGGCTCGTCAGCGCGATGTGGCAATGGTGTTTCAAAACTATGCGCTCTATCCGCACATGACGGTTGCCGAAAATATCGCCTTTGGGCTGAAGATGCGTAACACGGATGCAAAAACGCAGCGAGAACGGGTTGAAACGATGGCGCGAATTCTCGATATCAGCCATCTGTTAGATCGTAAACCGCGGCAATTGTCAGGCGGGCAGCAGCAGCGAGTGGCATTGGGACGGGCGATCGCGCGTCAGCCCCAGGTGTTTCTCCTCGACGAGCCGCTTTCTAATCTCGATGCTCAACTGCGCGATGGCACTCGTTCTGAGCTTAAGCAACTGCATCAACAGGTGGGCATCACGACGATCTACGTCACGCACGATCAGGTAGAAGCGATGACTCTCGCGGATCAAATTGTGATTTTAGAGCGGGGCAAAATTCAGCAAATTGGCGACCCGCAAAGCATTTATGCCCAACCCGCAAACCGCATGGTTGCCACTTTTTTAGGCAATCCGCCGATGAATATTTTGCCAGTCACTTACCGGGGAGAGGCATTTCACATTCAAGGACAGAGCATTCCCTGTCCCTCAACGCTGCAATGGCTGCACGATGGACAGCAGTTGGATATAGGCATCCGTCCAGAACATCTGCGAGTCAGTGAGGAGGCTCATCTAATCACCCAAGTCAGCTTAGTCGAACCGTTGGGGCGAGAAATCTTGGTTCGAGTCGAGTTGTTGGGTGAGCGATCGCAAAAAACTACGCTGAATATGCAAGTTAGTCCAGATCTGCGGTTAGCTGCGGGCGATCGATTGCCTCTAGCGCTGGATCTCAGTCAACTGTTTCTCTTTGACCCAATGACTGGGCAGAGAGTTCATCCAAACTGAGTAACGCGGATTTGCCCTCACCCCAACCCTCTCCCAAACTTGGGAGAGGGAGCAAGAATTACGTCGGAATTGCTGCTTCGGTTTTGGCGATCGCCAGTCGCGTTTTCAATACCGAATCGGGGTTTAAACTAATCGAGTCGATGCCTAACTCGACCAAAAATTCTGCAAACTCAGGGTAGTCACTGGGCGCTTGTCCGCAGATGCCAATCTTGCGATCGAACTCTTTAGCCGTCGCAATCACTCGACGTAATTCGCGTTTGACTGCTTCATCGCGCTCGTCAAATAGATGAGACACCAGGGCAGAATCGCGATCGAGTCCTAAGGTCAATTGCGTTAGATCGTTGGAGCCGATCGAGAATCCATCAAAAATCTCACTGAAGCGATCTGCGAGTTCGATGTTGCTGGGCAACTCACACATGACGTAGACCTGCAAGCCATTTTCACCACGAATCAGACCATGTTTTGCCATCTCTGCCAAAACTTTTCGTCCTTCATCAGGCGTGCGGCAAAACGGAATCATCGGAATCATATTCGTCAATCCCATTTCGTCACGGACTCGTTTGAAAGCTTTGCACTCTAGCCCAAATGCGTCACGATATTTAGGGTCATAGTAGCGAGATGCGCCGCGCCAGCCCATCATTGGGTTTTCTTCATGCGGCTCAAATTCGCGACCGCCAATCAAATTTGCATATTCGTTGCTTTTGAGATCCGACATCCGCGCAATTACTGGCTTGGGATAAAACGCGGCTGCTAAGATGCCGATTCCCGAAGCGAGTTTGTCTACAAAATATTCTGAGAGATCTCGATATTGAGCAGTCAATTGACTGATTTCCCATTTCGCCCCATTGTCTTTGAGCGTGTCGAAGTTGAGCAGCGCTAACGGATGCACTTTAATATGATTGGCGATGATGAATTCAGTCCGAGCTAACCCGACCCCATCATTGGGAATCAGCGAGAGTCTAAACGCCTCGCGGGGATTGCTCACATTCATCATAATTTTGGTGCGGGTAATCGGCAGCGTATCGATTTCGAGGTGTTCGATCGCAAAAGGCAATAGCCCGTCATAAACGTGCCCGTCTTCGCCTTCAGCACACGAAACTGTGACTTCTTGCCCATCGCTGAGAATCTCTGTCGCGTTGTCACAACCGACGATCGCCGGAATGCCCAATTCTCTGGCGATGATCGCCGCGTGACAGGTGCGTCCGCCTTGATTGGTAATCACAGCACTGGCTTTTTTCATGATCGGTTCCCAATCGGGATCAGTGCGCGTCGTGACTAACACTTCTCCTATTTGAAATTCGTCAAGTTTGCGGAGATCGACGATCGTTCTGACTTTTCCCTGTCCGATCATTTCACCCACAGCACGACCGATCAAAAGCGGTTTAACTGACGGTTTGCTATTTAATTTGAAAGTCTTGAGGACGTTGCCAATTTTTTGAGAATGAATAGTTTCAGGTCGAGCTTGCACGATAAACAAATCGCCACTCTCGCCATCTTTTGCCCATTCAATATCCATTGGGCTATCCATTCCGCGAACTTGAGCGTAGTAATCTTCAATAATACACGCCCACGTTGCCAGCTTGAGAATTTCGTCATCTTGCAGAGCATATTTTGTCTGTTCTGATTTTGGCACGGAGACGTTTGTAGTCGATTTGCCGCCGCCAATATCGTAGATCATTTTGATCTCTTTGCTGCCTAACCGTTTCTCTAAAAGCGGACGAAAACCCTGCTTGAGCGTGGGCTTAAACACGACATACTCATCGGGATTAACGACTCCTTGCACCACAGATTCACCCAAACCGTAAGCTGCTGTGATCAAAGCTGTATCTCTAAATCCGGTTTCAGTGTCGATCGAAAACATTACGCCCGATGCGGCAAGATCCGATCGCACCATTTTTTGCACACCCACTGAGAGAGCAATCTCAAAGTGATCAAAGCCTTTGGTGGTGCGATAAGAAATGGCGCGATCGGTAAACAGCGACGCAAAGCACAGATGACAGGCTTTGAGAACCCGATCAATCCCGTTGATATTCAAATAAGTTTCTTGCTGTCCGGCAAAGCTAGCGTCAGGAAGATCTTCAGCCGTTGCGCTCGATCGCACTGCCACGTCAACCCCGCTATAGCGACTGAGACAGGCTTCTAGCTCGTCGTCGGTGAACCGATCGCACCGCTCGACCTCAACCCCATAGCGCTCAGATAATTGCACATAGCTGCGGGTGATGGCGGCTTCTAGTTCCGCAGGAAATGGATTGTCTAGAATCAGAGTTCGCGCCTGTCTACCTCGCTCTCGGAGGCGATTAACATCTGAGATATCTAAGTCTGCAAGCAGCTTTTGTAACCGGGTTTTTAGCCCTGCTTTTTCAATGAAATAACGAAACGCATAAGCAGTCGTCGCAAACCCAGTAGGAACATTCACACCTTTAGAAGTTAGCTGCTGAATCATTTCTCCTAGTGAAGCGTTTTTGCCGCCCACAAAGGGCACGTCTGCCATTCCTACTTGTTCAAACCACAGCACAAATGCCTTTTCTTTAGGTTCTGAATTTGTTGTAGAACTATCTAATTTTTTGGCAGTAAACATGATGGGTTCTCCCGATCGTTAAGTTCTAAATATTTGCAGCATTCATGTAGCGAAGTAGAGCTATAAACTATTTTGACGAATAGAGTTTCACGAGCTAAATCTTCAAAGAATTAGTCGCTTAATTAACACTCTAATATCTGCGAGTCTAACGCAGTTTTTGCTGAGATAATTAACGAAACGCACAAACTTTAGCTCAGTTGCAACAAGATCGCTCTTAAAGTAGACACCGTGCATCGTCAAGATTTCTAGAATAAGGCGTTCTTGAATGAGATTGTGACCATCGAGAGGGCAGCATGAGCAACGAAACTGAAACATTAACCGATTCCATCAATACAACGGCAGATTCTGCGATTAAAGAAGTGAAAACTCTGTCGGTTCACCCGGCAGTGGGAGTGGTAGGCGTGAGTACGATCGGAGGATTTTTAGGCACGATCGTCGCTGGTCCGCTCGGAGCAATTTTGGGCGGAACGCTGGGCGTGTTAGGAGCCTCGATCGAAAACACAAAATCTGGAAAGTCGGGTTATTACACCAACCGGAACCGATCGCGTTCAATGCGATCGACTCAACCCTTCGGCGCGATTGCAACTGAAATGACGCAGGCTAGAAAAGAGATCGCTCAAGACATTGATGAGGTTGCCGGAGAGATTCAGCAAGGAGCCTCTAATCTCGCATCTAATGCTCAGGCAACGGCAGAGAAACTGGGCGACAAGTTGTCAGACCTTACCGGGTCTAATCATTCAACTTTAAAAGGCATTCTGCTCGACATTGACGGAACACTAGTGCTCAGCAACAATGCTCACGCTTATGCCTGGGTCGAAGCTTTTGCCGCCTTTGGCTACGATATTAAATTTGAGCAGGTGCGTCCGTTGATTGGCATGGGTGGCGATCAGGTAGTGCCACGACTGGTTTCAGAGCTTTCGGGCGATGAAGGCGTAGGCAAACAAATTACCGATCGTCGCAAAGAGCTAATCATCAACAAATTCGGCGCTGACTTGTCGCCTGCACCAGGGTCGCGAGACCTAATTTTGAGACTCAAGCAAGAAGGCTTTAAGCTAGTGGTGGCAAGCTCGGCAACCAGTGAAGAGCTTTCTGTTTTGCTCAAAGCTGCTCAGGTCGATGATCTATTAACAGAGGAGCCGAAGACCACCTCAGACGATGCTGACAACTTAAAGCCTGCTCCTGACTTGGTGCAATCGGCTCTCAAGAAGGGAAAGTTAGAATCGGGTCAGGCGATCATGTTAGGCGATACGCCCTACGATATTCAGGCGGCAAATGCAGCAGGTGTGAACGTGATTGCGTTTCGATGTGGCGATTTTGACGATTCTCAACTGTCGGGCGCACTGGCGATTTACGACAATCCCGCCGATTTGCTGGCACAGTTTGAGCGATCGCCGCTTACAGATTCTGAGGCGGTTGCGATCGAACTATAGATAACAGCTTGAATGCGATCGCTAACAGCAGACCAAATCTGAAAATGTGCGGAAAAATTTCGCAAATCTAAATGAGCAGAATATGCAGAAAGTTTCTGCTGACCTACCCAGTTTGAGATGATAAGCAGAAACCATCTGCCTATTCCCTGGATTTAGGGTTGTCTGCGGAAACTTTCTCTAAAAAGAAGCTCGATCTACGGGTTCTCTGTTATGGCGCTATTTTTAGGTTATCTGTTGGCAGTAAAAATGAGATTAGTTTGCAATTGATCAGGCAGTAAATTGAGTAACCGTGTATAATTTAGGACAACTAGTTCGGAATCTAGGTAGTTGCAATGGTAAGGCAAGGTTTTCTTTACAGAATTATTTTAGGGTGTAGGAGAAAACCTTTCAAAGCCCTCGTCAGTACATTTATTGCTTACGCAGCTATCTGGACTATTCTAGATCCCCTCATCAGTATGGTGTCACCAGCAGAAAAATACTTCTCAGGAGAACTGAAATTTCTTATTCTAGTATTTGCTAGCAGCTTAATTGGGTTATGTAAGAATGCAGTACCTGGGGAAATAATGCTCCGGTATGCTAACTCAACAATAAAGGTTATTTTTGGTGACTTGTTCTCATTTGATGGTTTCAAGGCAATTCCTGTCAGTAGATACTTTCATGAAACCGAGGTAGTGCCTACAAGTCTACAGAGTAAGATTATCCAGATGTTCGTGGAATCTGCGGAAGGATCAAAAGGGCTTGAAGCCTATGAAAAAAGCCTGTCTTCTGCTCTTCAAAGTACTCAATACCAGGAAATATATAGAAGTGCTACACAAAGACAAGAAAAGTACTATCCATTGGGCACAACTATACCTCTTGAGCTTAATGGAAAAGATTACGTACTATTTTCCCTGACTGACACTGAATTGAAAGGCTATATTTCAAATGACAATTGCAATGTCTCTAAAATGTGGCTCGCTCTAGAAACCTTCTGGCGGAGAGCAAGAGTTCATTCACGTGGCAGACCTGTAAATATACCGTTGATAGGCAGTGGAGTCACAGGTATCAGATTAAACCCCAATCGAATTCTTGAACTAAATCTACTCTCGATCGCGAATGCTATTGAAGAAGGAGGGAAGATAACTACTGAAGAAATTAGGATAGTTCTTCATCCTAAATATATGGAAACCGTTAACTTAAACGACTTTCGGAATTTGTGGAAATGAAATTCGCTACAAAAATTCATTCTTCAACAGATGTTCCTTGTCAATTTAGCAATTTTTGTAAAGATAAATGATACCACCTGAAGATCCTTGGAAAGAGCATGCCGTTAAAGCAGATGAGTTTGTAGAAACTCCTGAAAACAGTTCTACAAATGCTACTAGTAAAGAAAGCATTGATGACGAAGAACTGCTAGAAGACGAAGAGCCATTGGAAGATGGAGATTTATCGGAAGCCTCTTCTAAAGAGAGAAAACGTTCACGAACTTCAAGAACTTACCCTGCTAGCTCATTCGCTGACTCCCTGGAGCTTGGAGCAGCAATCTATGAACATGCTGGAACTAAAATTCGTCGCTTAACATTGCTTGAAAAAATAGGGCGTTCTCAATCAAGCAGTACTACTCGACAGATGATTACAACTTCGAGTAAGTATGGGATAACTAAAGGATCTTACAGTGCTGAATATTTGGAATTAACTCCAGAGGGTCAGATAATATTTGACAATTCTAAATCTCCTCGAAACGTTCTTCAGACGAAGTTTACTCTCGCAGTTGAGCAAATTCCTCCATTTAAAAAACTACATGATGAGTATGTTGGAAAGCGTCTTCCAGCACCGGAAGTAATGCGAGACTTCCTTAAGGAATCTGGAGAGCGCATTGATGATTTCAAGGAATGCAGTGATTTCTTCATCGTTAATGTTAAAGACATAGGGCTTCTCCGAACAATAGGAGGGGCGGAAACGCTTATCCCAATAGAGCAGGCACTTGAGGAACTTCCGAGTCAATACATTGACCGTAATTCTCAACCCGTTGTAACTCAAAAAGCAGATACTGAGTCAGTCTCAGACAGTGCAGAAATGCCTCTACCTTCTGTTTGGGATAGTATTTGCTTTTACATTACTCCGATTGGAAACGAAGACAGTGAACAAAGAAAACACTCTGATTTATTTCTCAGCTCATTAGTAGAGCCAGCAGTTTCTGAACTTAAGTTGCGAGTCGTTCGCGCTGATAAAATTGGTCAGCAAGGACTAATTACAACGCAGATTATGGAACACGTTAGGCAATCCCGTCTCGTAATCATTGATTTATCTTTTCTACAGCGGTTTTCAAGTATATGTAGTACAGTAAGTAGTCCGTGTCAATAGAAGAAATGCAGGCGTATCCCACTAGCTTTCGAGAAAAAGTCGTGCAA
>JAYVFW010000509.1:0-2886 GCA_043772715.1 Phormidesmis sp.
CAGTCTAATCGGGTAGCAAGAGGATTTTCTCCCCCCGCTCCCAGGTAGAGTCGAGGGAGGCTATTAACCCTCGCCCCTCTCTGTTAGATCCGGACGTGCCGCTTTAACGGCATCCGGCTCCCGATATTCTGAGCTTTCGCTTTTGCTCATGTGAATGTAGTCATGACACGATTCATGGATTGCCTCTAGATTAGAGGGTTTCCAATTCTGGTGATTTCCGTCAATATGGTGCAGATTAACCGCCTCATCAGACATGAACAGAAGACTGCATCTCGCACATGAATGGTTTTGCTGTTTGAGAGCTTTAGAGGTTTTCCCGTCATAGAGTTTACTGTTACGTTCACTCCAGTACGGTAAGTCACCATCGTAGGGGGACTTAGCCCCCCTGACTTTGATGTATTTGTTTTCGGAACAAGAGACAGATGGAAAAGCCTTTTCTAGCAATGTTGCGCTAGTATAGCGATTCTGTTTGGACTCCCGGTTAAACACTCGGTAGGCTCTGAGTCTGAGATGGGATAGCGAGTGCTGCCCTCCCGTCACTTTGCAGAACCTATGGTAGTTCCTCCAACCTCTAACGATAGGTGCAAGCTTTTCAGCCTTTACCTTCGCACCATAGTTCGAGTGATTGACAATGGATTTTACCTTCTTACGAAAAGTGTCGAAGTTCTCCTGCGAGGGAGTGCATCTAAACTTCCCGTTGCGTTGCACTTTGAAGTGCCAGCCAAGAAAATCAAATCCATCTGTCGCAGCAGTAACACGGGTTTTACTCTGGCTTACTGTCATGCCCCGTTTTGCTAAAAACTGGCTAATCTCATCCAGGATGGCTTTTGCATCTTCGTTCGGTTTTAGGAGAATCACCATATCGTCCGCATATCTGACACTGGTATGGATTTCCTCAATGCCGTTGAGTGCGATGTTGGCGAGTACAGGACTTGCCACTCCACCTTGTGGTGTTCCTTGGTCTGGAAAACCAATGTTTGTGCCTGCCTTAAGGCATCGGAAAATTCCGAGCTTCAGCCCGCTTGGGGCAATCAGGTGATTCATGATGGCTGAGTGTGAGATCCTGTCGAAGCATTTTTCGATATCGAGTTCGATGACTCGTTTATCGATTCCATTGGATTGAGAGCGGAGGTTGTTAAACAGAGCCTTCTGCGCATCATGGGCTGAGCGCCCTGTTCTAAACCCATAGCTTCTCTCATGGAAAGTGGCTTCGTGTGCAGGTTCGATTGCGAATTTAGCGAGGCATTGCCAAGCTCGATCCGCAATGGTTGGCACCTTGAGCAGACGATTTGTGCCATCCTTTTTGGGAATGGGGATTTTTCGTAGCCCCTGGTGTTTCCAACGGTTGACGTTGGTGCTCAGGTGTTCGCTGAGCGCAAAGCGTTCCTCAAAGGAGAGAGAGGCTTTACCGTCAATCCCCGCAGTTTGTTTGCCAGCATTAAGCTGAGTCACTTGACGAATAGCCAGGAATTGAGCCGCCTGGGATTTCAGGATCAGTTTTTGTAATGACCGCGCCTTACGCTGGTCTCCCCTTTGAACTGCTTTGAACACGCGACATTGCAGGCGAAATAGGCTACAGCGGAATTGCTTCCACGGTAACTTCTTCCAAAGTTCACTGCTATTGCTAGCGTGGCTAACCATGCTCATACTCCGTTTTGTGTTTTCTGAATACCTCAAGGCAATTACGCTTCGTCCTACCCGAAGTCAAGGGATTCATCCGCTCGTCCGGCTTACCGTGGGTTCGACTGCCCACAGACCCTGAGTTCGTTTTTATTCGTTCCGTCCGATGATTGATTTGTTCCTTTAGGTGTAGCCATTTCAACCGCTAAGACCCCTGACTCAGACCGCTATCGTGCTGAGATGCGGCGGGATTTTCCTTAGCCAAGTCGGGAAAGGTTGCCCTGGTTAATTGCTCCCCGCTTCGCGGTAGGTTGCTTTTTGAGGCTCTGTTTCACCGTGAGAACTCCCTATTAGCGCCAGTGTGATGTGCAATTCAGCTCTGGTTGCGCCCTGTTCCCAGCTTCGACCTCCCGAATTCCGAGTCGGGTCATCGTGGGCAGATCAGGAGTTACGCCTGAGTTTGGCGAGTCGGACTTGCACCGACATCCATCGGACAGTTCACTCCTTGAGGGCTTCATGGGAAGCCGGAGTGGTCAGGTTATGTACGGGCTGGTTACCGTGATTCACTGACAACGAATCGCACCAGCACCCCGCGTGCGGCTCCGCACGGGGCGCTTCCTCAAAGAGGTTTAGACACGTCAACTCCAAAGAATTGATGTCCAAGGCTGGTTACGCAATGAAGCGCCGACAATTTAGCTCCCCCATCCGGGTTCATCGCCACGTCGAGCTTTACGGCTCCTCCCTGCTCTATGAAGTTCAGCCCTTCACCCTGTCTCACCCATTACGATGAGCGTTTGGCTACTATGGCTTCTGCTGACTTCTGCTCAATCACCTCTAGCGTTGCCGCTAGACGCGCTGCTTAGGTTTCCGTAGGGTTCGGTGGGTTGTCGATTCGTTTCCAAATCGCCCTCAGTCCGACTCCCATAAACTCCCAAACTGCCCTTTGAGCAGATCTCCCCAGATAAGAACGTGAACTGTCCCTGCACAACCGCGTCATTTACTATGTTCCCTGAACCAAAAGGCTTTGTGATGTTGTGCTCACTTGCCACAGGAATCTTAGCCTTCTATGACGTTTCTGTCCGTCAGCTCGCAGGTTTGCCGCTGGCTTCCTTCAGACCCTTCCTCGCGGAAACGCCCTTGCCTTAAGCTAGTCGTTCTCGTCACTCGGATCTATAAAAGTGATCATTTGGACGTTGGTTCTCCGACAAGGGACTTTCACCCCATAAGTTCACGCCCATGCTGGGCGTACACAAGCCCAGTGCAGCG
>JAYVFW010000510.1:0-8187 GCA_043772715.1 Phormidesmis sp.
TCGTGATGATTCGGTTAATGCTCAGACGATTAACAAAGAACCACACCCGATGGAAAGAAAAGATGGCTTAATACTCATTTACAAACACACTCTTATGCGATCCTTAATTATTTTCCTTGCTGATCATGGATGTCATTTTGCCTTGGCACTGGCGATCGCTGCCGCTCAATCAAAAAACGGGTTCAGAAATCTTTGCAGTGTTGTTTAAATCAAGCGATGGGGCGATCGCAACTCTGCTAGAAAGTCCTTATTTAGCATCATCAGAGGGTTCGCTAACGAGATATTCGCTGTGTGCGGGTGCGCCTCGTGTGGTGGCAGAAAAGCCGCAACTGTGGACTCCTGAGATCGGTGAGATTTTGCCTTTTCTGCAACAGTTGCTCGATCGTCCAACGCTTCAGTCTGATCTCGTTCCTGACTCGTTGCCTTTTAAAGGAGGCTGGTTGGGCTGGCTGGGCTATGACTTGGCGTGGGAAATTGAGTGGTTGCCTTATCTCAAGTCTGACACGCTGCCCTTTCCGATCGCTTATTGGTATGAGCCTGACTGCTTTGCGGTCTTAGACCATCAGCAACAAATTCTATGGTTAGCGGCGACCGAGGTAGGTCAACTCGATCAAATGCAAGCAAGATTAGTGGTACCTACAGCCGATCGAGAATCGCTAGTCCTAACTGAGAATTTAGCCCCAAAACCTGTAGCATTTCACCTGTCGCAAACCGATTATGAATCTGCCATTTTGAGGGCTAAAAAACACATTCAAGCCGGGGATATTTTTCAAGCCAATCTGTCTCTGAGATTTGAGACGCAAACCGCCGCCGATAGCTGGTCAATTTATCAAGCATTGCAGCAGATCAATCCTTCGCCGTTTGCCAGCTATTGGCAGACTCCTTGGGGCGCGGTGATTAGCTGCTCGCCTGAGCGATTAGTGAAATTGCAGGGACAGCACGCTGAAACTCGCCCGATCGCAGGCACCCACCCTAGAGGAATCAACCCTGATCAAGATCGCCAATTTGCTCAAGACCTTCTCAGCAATGCGAAAGAACAAGCAGAACACATCATGCTAGTAGACTTAGAGCGCAATGATTTAGGACGGGTGTGTGAATGGGGATCGGTTAACGTTGATGAACTACTGACGATCGAGCGCTACAGTCACGTAATGCACTTAGTTAGCAATGTAGTCGGTACGCTAAAAACTCAATATACTGCCGTCGATTTGATTCGTGCCCTCTTTCCGGGTGGCACGATTACGGGGTGTCCTAAAGTGCGCTGTCTGGAAGTTATTGAAGAATTAGAACCCGATCGTCGCAGCTTGTTCTATGGGTCTTGCGGCTATCTCGATCTGCGAGGCAATTTGGATCTGAATATCCTCATTCGGACGCTGCTCTACGCTCCACAAGCCGACGGCACAAATATTGTCTGGGGGCAAGTTGGAGCGGGTATTGTGGCAGACAGCGACCCAGAGCGAGAATGGCACGAATCGCTGCACAAGGCACAAGCGCAACTCGCAGCCCTGATTGCGGCTGCAAAATTAGATAAGGTGTAGAAGGTTTGTTGTTCTTTCCCTGGACTTAAGACCCTCACCCCCAACCCCTCTCCCACAGGAGAGGGGAGCTAGAAATCTTGTTCCCTCTCCTGCGGGAGAGGGCTAGGGTGAGGGCAGTTTGTAATTCCAGCTAGTGGTTGATCTGTCAATGTCTGACCTCTCTCACCCGATCGATATTCTGATTCTCTCCAACGGTCCTGGAGAACTTGCAACCTGGGTTAAGCCTGTGGTGCGATCGCTGCGGCAGATTCTGAGCGACGATCGTGTCCTGGTTCGCATTTCTGTGGTGCTTTCGCCATGCCCGAATGCGAGTGGACAAGAGGCTGACATCGCTCTGAGCTATCCAGAAGTTGATCGAGTGCAAGCGGCAAAGGATTTCTATCCCTTTTTGTTGTGGGGTAAAACGGTTGATCGTTGGGACTGGCGCGATCGCGGCGTGGTGCTTTTTTTAGGCGGCGATCAGTTCTTTTCGGTGATTCTTGGCAAGCGGTTAGGCTATCGCACCGTTACTTATGCAGAATGGGAGGCCCGATGGCATCGCTGGATCGATCGCTTTGGTGTGATGCGGTCAGAAACCGTCGATCGTGCCCCTAAACAACAGGCTCACAAACTGACGATCGTCGGCGATTTGATGGCAGAAGTCGCTCACTACCCAGAAAAAGAGCCATCTAATGTTCGACAGTCTGAAGAATTGATCGGGGTGCTTCCGGGTTCTAAACCTGCCAAACTAGCGCAAGGAGTGCCATTTTTGTTAGCTATTGCTGAACAGATTTGGCACGATCGTCCCCAGGCTCGGTTTGTGATTCCGGTTGCGCCCACGTTAGATTTGCAAACCCTGGCTCGATTTGCAGATCCACAACAAAATCCGATTTTGCCCCTAGTTGAAGGGGTCAGCGCTCAATTAGTGTTGTCCAATTCAGCAACAGAACGCCCTTATTTAGAGACGCAGAGCGGGTTGCGCGTTGAGCTTTGGCAAAATCAGACCGAACGTGTTCCGGTTTATTCGCTGCTGGCGCGGTGTGACTTGTGTTTGACGACGATCGGAGCCAACACTGCCGAGTTAGGCGCGTTAGCAGTGCCGATGATTGTGGTGATGCCTACTCAGCAACTCGACGCGATGCGGGCTTGGGATGGCATTCCGGGGCTGCTGGCTAATTTGCCGGGGGTGGGGTCAAGTGTGGCAAAGCTGATTAACTGGCTTTATTTACAGCGCATCGGGTTGTTGGCGTGGCCCAATAAGTGGGCAAACGAAGAAATTGTTCCTGAACTTGTGGGGCGGCTCCAGCCCAAAGTCGTGGCAGACCTTGCCCTCGATTTTCTCAATCACCCTGAAAAACTGCAACAAATGCGGGACAGACTTCGCAGTGTCCGAGGAGAGCCGGGAGCCGCAAACAAGTTAGCGCAAATTGTGCGAGAAGAACTAGAAAAGTTTGATCGCTAACTTTTATTTTTGAACAGTGGTCGCCGATTGATTAAACAGCAGCGATCGCGACTTTTCAACATCCATCTGCTGAGTCTTAAACGCCTCGGCTTGCTCATAAGCGCGAATCGTTGCCGGACGAGATCGGATTGTCCCCGACTGTAAGTTCGTGATCGACAATGACCGGAATCCGATTGTTGGGTGCAATTTTGATAAACTCAGGCTTAAACTGATCGCCTGCTCCAATGTTGATGGGCACAATCGTGTAAGGCAGTTCAGCCTCTTCTAAGAACATCGTGATTTTGTGACCGTTTGGCGTTGTCCAATAGTAAAGCTCAATCATGGTAAGAGTCTCCTGCTGCAAGTTGAACAAATTTGTTTAAGCGAGTTGGAGTTCTTTAAGCGTTGGATAATCGGTGTAACCGTGTTCACCCCCGCCATAAAACGTGTCTGGGTTGGGTGGATTTAAAGGCGCATTCAGCTTAAACCGCTCTGGTAAATCTGGGTTGGCAATAAACGCTTTGCCAAATGAGATTAGATCGGCATTGCCACTTGCGATCGCGGCATTGGCTTTGGTCTGGTCATAGTCCCAATTTGCCATCAAATTGCCCTGGTAAATCGGACGAAAATAAGCAGTCGGAACGGCTTGTCCTCCGTGTCTCAGATCCGATTCGCTGGGTTCTAATAAGTGCAGATATGCCAGATTAAAACGATTGAGTTGCTCAACTAAATAACCAAAAGTGGCTTCGGGGTTTGAGTCAGACATACTGTTAAAGGTGCTGCTGGGCGAGAGGCGAATGCCTACCCGTTGCGAAGCAGTTCCCCCTTCGGGGTAAACGCTGCCCCAAACTTCGACAACTGCTTCGGTAACTTCTAGATGCAAACGGGCGCGGTTCTCGATCGAGCCACCATAATCATCGGTGCGTTTGTTTGCCCCATCTCGTAGAAATTGGTCTAACAAATAGCCATTTGCTCCGTGAATTTCAACGCCATCAAAATTCGCCGCTAGCGCGTTTTCAGCCCCTTGGCGAAATTGTTCAACAATGCCGGAGATCTCATGCTGTTCTAAAGCGCGAGGAGTCTCGTAAGGCTTCATGCCTTCGTAGGTCAGCAGTTCGCCATCAATGGCGATCGCGCTGGGTGCAACGGGCAAGGCTCCACCGGGCTGAAATGAAGAGTGAGAACTTCTGCCCACGTGCCACAATTGCAGAAAAATTCGTCCGCCCTGTTGATGCACTGCATCGGTAACAAGTTTCCAGCCAGCAATCTGCTCTGCGGAGTGAATGCCGGGGGTCGCCGGATAGCCCATCCCTTGTTGAGAAACCTGGCTGGCTTCGCTAATGATTAGCCCAGCCGATGCCCGTTGAGCATAATAATTGACGTTTAGAGCAGTGGGGACGTTTCCTGCTCCGGCACGACAGCGAGTTAAGGGTGCCATGATAATGCGGTTAGGGAGCAGATAAGGTCCTAGCTGAATGGGAGTGAAGAGATCCATAAAAACCTTGTAAGAGCGGGTGAATAGGCGTTAATGTTAGTAACTATGAATGAAATCACGACGTAGGTTTGTTGTGATCTCATTCAGACTAGTAATCTAGCTGGTAGTCTAAAAAGAGTTTTCTAGCGTGGTTACTAGAGTTACTCTAAATTCTAATCGTTCGCTAGTTCGAGATTCTCGAATAACTAGACCATAGCGCTAGGTTGTTTGGAATGCAACTATCTGAACAAGTAAGATTATGAAGTATAAAATTACTTAAAAAAAAATTGTCTATGTTTGCACAACTGCCAGAACGTCAAATGCACTGGGTTCGTTGGGTACTGACGATCGGGTGGCTGCTTGTGATCGCCTCTCTGTTTTATGATCCCTGGACTGCGGCATTAACCGAGCCAGATCATCCCTGGAGTCCGCTGCGGATCTCTGGTGAATGTGTGCAGGTGCAGGGCAACTGTTTGGTTGACCAGCCTCATCCGTTGGGAGCCACCTTGTTTTGGGGTGCGATCGTTCCGTCGGGAATCTTGATTTTGCTGGTGTTTGGGCATGAACTGTGGCGGCGAATCTGTCCCCTGTCATTTCTATCTCAAATTCCTCGCGCTCTGGGTTGGCAACGACAATTTAAACGGGAAAACAAAAAAACGGGAAAGGTGCGCTACGAGTTGGCAAAAGTCAAAGCCGATTCGTGGCTGGGCAGGAACTATCCCTATGTGCAATTTGGCTGGCTGTTTATCGGGTTGTGTGGGCGAATTCTATTCTTCAACGCCGATCGCCTGGTGCTAGGGCTGTGGTTAGTGTTTACGATCGCTGCCGCAATTGCGGTTGGATATTTTTATGGCGGTAAGTCTTGGTGCCAATACTTCTGCCCGATGGCACCTGTTCAGACCATTTTTAGTGAACCCAGGGGCTTGTTGGGGAATAAGGCACACGTGAGCGAACAGCGGATTACTCAATCTATGTGCCGCACAGTGCTACCAGATGGCAACGAACAAAGTGCTTGTGTTGCTTGTCAAAGTCCTTGCTTTGATATTGACTCTGAGAGAACCTACTGGGATGAATTGAACAAGCCCGAAGAATCGTTGATTCGATATGGCTACGTAGGCTTAGTGATTGGCTATTTTGTTTACTATTATTTATATGCGGGCAACTGGGATTATTACTTTTCGGGGATCTGGAACCGCGACCCAAATCAACTTGCAGCCCTGATGAATTCTGGACTATATCTGTTCGGAAATGTCATTAATATCCCTAAGTTATTTGCTGTTCCATTAGTGCTGGGTGGATCTACAGCGATCGGTTATATCCTGGGAATATTCATTGAAAAACGCGCAAAATCTTATAGTCGCCAGCGTTATGCAATGAATCCCGACGTGGTTCGGCATCGCATCTTTGCCATTTGCACGTTTGGAATTTTTAACTTCTTCTTCTTTTTTGCAGGTCGTCCCCTGCTGCGATTAACGCCGCTGTGGGTGCAGTTTGGATTTGATGTGAGTATTGTGTTTCTAAGCACTCTGTGGCTGCAACAAACTTGGCGACGCAATCCAGATCTCTATTCTCGTGAAAATTTGGCAAGTCGATTCCGCAAACAGTTAGAGAAATTGCAGCTAGACGTGTCTCAGTTTTTAGAGGGTCGTTCTCTCGATGACCTCCACGCCAATGAAGTCTATGTGCTAGCAAAAGTGCTTCCTGGCTTCACTCGTGAAAAACGACACGAGGCATATAAAGGAGTGGTGCGCGAAGCATTAGAAGAAGGCTACGTCAACACTTCCAGCAGTCTAGAAGTGTTGCAGCAAATGCGTCAGGAGTTGGGCATTGCTGATGATGAACACCGCGAAGTGCTAGAAGAATTGGGCATTGAAGACGCAGAGTTACTCAACCCAAACCACCAACGGACGTTAGAAAATCAGATCCGATTAAGCGGCTATCAAAAATCACTAGAGCGATTGATGCGCCTGCAACAAAGACAGCCTGACCTAGCAACGTTTGATTCATCTCAACAAGATTCCGCCACAATTCGATCTTTGCGCCGCGAATACTCGATTACATCACAAGAAGAAGACTGGATTGCGATCGGGGTTTCTCCTGATATAGATGGAGTTCAAAAAGCTGAAGTTTTGTTGGCTCGATTAGCAGAATGGGTGGATTGCAACCGCGCGTTTAATCATCTCACACTCCCAGAACATCAAGCAGTGTTAACGCTGTTAAAAGAAAGCGTACAACGCAAACAAGAATTGATTGTGCGATCGCTTCTAGAAACGCTAACAACTCTACAAAATACTCCAAACGCGATCGCGATCGCCCAATCTCTCAAGCAGCGATCGCCCCAACTGGTAGCAGACTATTTGAACCGTGAGCATTGGCAAAATCGACTGCACCCAGAGATTGTTGAGTCTCTGATGCAACCCGAAGAACCTCCTGTAAAGCCTCTGGAATCTTCTACTCAAGAGGCTTTGAGCTATTTGGAAATCCTGCTACAGCACTACAATCCTCTAGTTCAAGCGGCTGCGCTCTATTTGATTGCTCAACTTGATGCAGAACGGGTGCAAATAATCGCTCCCGAATTGCGCCGTGAGTCACACCCGATCGTACGAGAAACCGCAGAACGGTTGCTGTCTCTGCCGCCCTCGCCGCCTCTTGCAGCATTTCCAACGCTAGAGAAGTTGGTTTATTTGTTTAACAGCGACTTCTTTCACCGCATTCAAACCGAAACTCTGATCGCTTTGGGCGATCGGGCTGAGGTGAAAACTTACTCAACAGGTGACATAATCACAGCAGCAGGCGATACTTGTCGAGAATTGTTGCTGCTGCTCGAAGGCGTTGCCAACATTCACTATCAGCTTGTAGATCAGGTTCGAGTTGAACCCCTCCACCTTGGGCAAACGCTGGATGAGCTAGAGGTTTTAACCCACAGCAACTCGGAAAATACGATCGTTGCAGATAGCAAAAAGACGCGCGTTTTGGCAATCTCAGTCGATGCCTTTGATGATCTGCTTGACCATGACCCTGATTTTGCCCGACGAATTTTAGAACTCGAAAGTCGGCAACTTCAGCGACTCGTGAAATCTGGGCAGGGGCGCATCTTAGGAACCTAACCGCTTTGGTTTCTAAGAACGTGTAACAAAGCAAGTCAGTCAAATTTTTAGCGTCCAGTCAAGGCTACAGCGATCGCACCTATGTTCAACCGTCAAGGCTGGAAAAGAAATCGTCTGCTGCGCTCATTCATTGTGTGCATCATCGCGATGCTTATCGTGTTGAGCAGTCCCGCGATCGCCCGCTCAATCTCTCTGGGTCAATTGCCATCCTTGACAACTCCCAGTGGAACCCAGCCCCTTCCTAACGGGGTCGAACGGCGAGGCACTCTGGACTCTACTGAAGTGCGCCTAGACGGGAAAGAACTGTTTAGAATTGCTTCTCCGGCGGTACTCAATCGCAGTGAACCTGGTAGCCAGATCCCCGTTGAAGTTCGCGCCAAACAGATAGAACGCAATCTGGAACAACTGGCTACTGGGAATGGATTGTCGGACAAAGAGGTGCTGAACCCCAGCACCTTCCAGGTTGTGAGCGAAACCGTGAATGGTCAGCCTGTTTTATCGGTCACAGATGCCACCCTGGTTGAAGCAAAAGTCTTGCTAACGGTGACCGATGCCGATGCTCAATATGCTTCAGTTAGCAAAGACCAATTGGCAACCCGATGGAAAGAGATTCTAGAGCGAGAACTCCAGCAGGCGCTAGAACTGCGC
>JAYVFW010000511.1:0-2882 GCA_043772715.1 Phormidesmis sp.
AAAAGACTTCGACAATGGCAAGGGGAGACATCGGGTGTCAGAGTTTAGTAGATGACCTAACTACCCTATCAGTCACTCAATTAGAATGAAATAGCCCTGGCGGTTGGGCGATCGCTGAGGAGGAATGACGAGACTTAAGGAATAGAAGAAAGTCCAATATGCTCGCCAACATTTCGTCTGGTGTTTGTTCAATTTCTTGGCGTAGTTGATCTCGAATTGTGGGTTTTGCCGATTGTTCTACAGATGCATCAGTAGCTGAGTGTACAGCAGGTTCTTGAATTTCCATAGGGCGCACCTCTTAGCGTAAAGATTTGGGATATTTGACCATGATAGCCACTGCCACTCCTTGCTGAATATCAAACACATTTTTATCGGGGGAACCATCGGGCGCGACTTCTTTTTTCTTGCTGTTACCGTGCAAGTCCATTAGATAAATCTCGTCAAAAGTTTTCTCTAAACTCTGGCGCATTCCGCGAAAGGTGGGGTTATCCAAGTAGCCGTGATTGGTAATGAATGCCAGAATGCCGGAGCCAGTTCTATCAATTCGCCACTGACCAAACCGAATGAATTTCACATAGTCATCTTGTAAACCTTTGGGATTCCGTTCTCCCAGTGGCATCCCATCGACTTGATAGTAATCTCGAACCAGTCCGCTAATCCACTCACTATTGTTTGAAGACTCATAAGAATAGGGCGGGTTGCCCAACACCACCATCACAGGTGTGTCACGCTTCACTGCGAGGCTTCGTTTGCTTCTTGTGCGACAAACTGACCGAACAAAATCTCTGATTTTTTGAGTGCCTCATCCAACGTGTTGGTCAGGTAGATTCCTAATCGCTGTTTGCCCTTAAATTTGTAGCCAAGCTCTTGCAGTTCTAGACCGAGTTTGAGATGAGCGATCGCATAAGGAGCCATCAACAACTCAAAGCCAAACAGCCGATCGAGCAAATTGTCTCGCACATAGCTATCCCACTGGTTCGCCATGCCAATGTCTTCCAGATTGCGATAAATCTGCTTCACCACCTCATACAAAAACGTGCCCGTCCCCGTTGCCGGGTCAAGAATTTGCACTCTCGGCTTTTGCGTGACTGGATCTTTGGCGTTATCGGCTAACCCCAACGGCAGATCAAAGCGATCTTTGAGAATCGCATCCACCGATCGCACAATAAACGACACCACAGGCTCCGGTGTGTAATAAACGCCTCGGCTCTTTCGCAAAGCGGCGTTATATGCCGCTAAAAACGTCTCATAAAAATGCACCACCGGATCTTCTTGACGAGTGCGCTGCCCAAAGTTTTCTAAAATGCTGCCCATCTCCACCTGAGACAACAATTGCACCAAGTCATCGATCGCCCAATCAATCTGGCTGATAGCATCGGTTTCGACGATCGTGTTAAACAACCGCTTCAAAAACGGGTTTGTTGCCGGAATATAGGTGCCAGCCGTGCGACGAGTAAACGTTTCACCGCCTGGGTTTTGAGCATGACCGACTCTTGCCGCAAACAAACCATAAGAGATCGTCTGGGCATACATATCGGCAAAGTCAGCATCATTCAAATCGGGCAACAACACTTCACTAAAGCCTTGCTTGAGTTGATGCAACTCTCCCGCAGTGCCTTCTAAACTCAAAGCCGTGGTCGTCGCCAAGCGAATTGCCTTCGTCAACCGCGCCATCTGTCGCGCCAGGTCTTCAGGGCTGCTGATGATCTCGCCCGTGTAGTTGAGAAACTGATCGAGCAGCGCCGCAATCTTGTCAGTAGCTCTGGCTTGCAGCTTATTATCATGACGATCGGCTAAAACTTCCTTCTGTCTGCGCTTACCATTCACATACCAGCGAAACTCTAGATAATTGGTCAACACCAAATTGGGAAAGGCTTCTAGATAGCGCTGCAACTGCTCTGTTTTTTCAATCTGATCCAGGTCTAGCCCAACATCTTTTGCTTCTACATAGCCGACCAGCAACTCTCGCCGCTTGACCGTAAAGTCTGGAATCCCTGCTTTGTTGCCTTTCTCTTCAATCACCGCATCAATGCCATCATCGGGAGCATCCAGCAAGTCTTTCAACGCTGGATAATGACTGCGCTCACTGCCTTGTTGCAGATTCTTTTGAATCGACTTGAGATAAGCATCAAACGAGAGAGATGGCATTGTGTTTTTAGCTTTGGTGCGATCGGTGAAGTTCTGGTTACTGCCTTTCTAGTCTTCAGTATCCCTAATTAGATCCCCATCCTTCACCCTCAACCCCTAAAATATTAGCCTCTAAGTAACTGGGTGAAATTAAATAGAAGACCCTCCTCGCGAAGCGGGTCGAAGACCTCCCCAATCCTTCTCCCCAAGAAGAAGGGAGCCAGAAGTCTTGTTCCCTCTCCTTGGGGAGAGGGCTAGGGTGAGGGCAAATCTGACGATTCATAGCTAGATTAAGCAACGCCAGCTTTTTTACTAGGCATTTGAGTTACTGAAGCCGTCCACTCTAGCGATTCTATAAAGTGAAATTAATATAGCAGTGTGTCAATGCTAACAACCAGCACTCTATTTTTAATAAAAGAATAGTCCTTTGGTAAGACTTGATTAGTTCCACAGTCCTAACTCCGGCTAGAGGAGCGGTGACGCTAATTTTTTTACAATCAGCATCAAATGTTCGTAGCTACAAGCGGCTTGAGCGTTGTTCTCTGACCGTTAGCGCTGTTGTCTCCACAGCGCTGAATTCTTCTCGTGATCTTCGTTCTAGAAATCCGACAAACGAATAACGCAAGAGTATAGCGATCGTCAACAACGAGATCAACACACTAGACCTCCTGCATGAATAAAATTCTCGACGTAACTACCCTGAGATCTCGCCCCCTAACCCCCAATTCTGGGGGAACCGGAGTTCAAAGTCCCCC
>JAYVFW010000512.1:0-8180 GCA_043772715.1 Phormidesmis sp.
GCGATCCGCAGTTGCCCCCATTGCCAAAAAATTTGCTCAACCTCTAAGCCTGGATTCTTTGCCATAGCGTTGATCAAATTACAGACTTCAGAAAGTAAAGCGGTGAATCTGAGGCATATTCAGATTCACCTAGGGTCTACCTACTCGCCCGTAGTTGCAGAAGACCGACGGCGACGGCGACGAGTCACCAGCGCTTCTTCTTCCGGTTCCGGTGCAGGTGGCTCCTCTAAACTTGGTTCTGAGGGAGCTTCTTCAATCAGGTTAGAAGTCAAAAGCGGTTCATCAACCACTCTAGTAGAAGGCTTTTTCCTAACTTTTAGGGAAACCGATTCAGAGTTTTGCGGAGGAGCCGCTTCAACGTCTGGCGCAAATTCTTCATCTTCGATCGTCGGAGCTTCGGTTGCCACAACAGATGGTGTAGGAGGAGCTTGTCCTGGTAGGGTTACAAAGATGTTTGCCGACTTGGGATTTTTCAACTCTTGGGTGGTGAGCACGATCGGTGAAATTCCCATCCAAGCATAAACGTCCTGCTCGTCTGGAGTCATCTCAACATAAATCGACTCAGGCGGTTCAGCCATTGGCTTAACCCCTCCGCGTCGAGGCAGGCGACCTCGCTTATCGTCAGTGGGGATGACCTCTTTTGAAATCGGAAACTCTTCGATAGCAGGGGAAGGGGGTGGCTCAGGGAGCGGTTCCGATCGCGAAATGACCGGAGCTACTACAGCAGGCGCGGGGGTGTAGCGAGTGGGTTCTTCCCAGGGAGCAACCTTTGCACTCACGCCTTCTCTAGTGGTTGGACTGATTGTTGGACTAGTGGTTGGACTGTCTACGCGACGGCGACGACGACGATTTGCGCCGCCTCGCCCACGCTCTTGATAGCTAGGGTGATTGAGTAACTCTAGATCCTGATCGCCATTGTCTCCATCGGCATCATCCCCTTCCCAAAATAAATCGTTGGCGGCAGGAAGCTCTCGACGAGGTTCTGGAAGGCGACGGCTCTCACGATTTTCTCTGAGAGACACGGCAGATCGTTCCAGATTTTCCCCTTCGTCGTCATGCGATTCTCCGGGCAAGTGAGCCAAAAGCCCCAATCCACCGCAAGTCGCACAAGGGCGACCAAACAGTTCGTAAATGTTCTTGCCTTGGCGTTTGCGAGTTAGTTCGACGAGCCCCAGTTCTGAGAGTTGGGAGATTTGCGGTTTAGACTTGTCGGCTCTTAGGGCTTTATTGAAATGTTCAAGCACTTGCAGTTGGTCACGCCGAGCATCCATATCGATGAAGTCTACAATGATCACTCCCGCAATATTTCTGAGACGCAGTTGACGAGCAATTTCGGTTGCTGACTCGCAGTTAGTCCAAAGCACCGTTTCGCGGGCGGTTGCCGATCGGGTAAACGAGCCAGAGTTTACGTCAATAACCGTTAAGGCTTCGGTGCGCTCGATGATAATATATCCGCCAGAAGGCAAGTCCACTCTTGGTTTCAGCGCTTCACGAATCGCGGCATTCACCCGGAAATATTCCAGAATTGGGATACGTTCCCGGTGATGGTCGATCAGCACTCCTTGAGGAGATTTTCCGCCACCCCAATTAACCAGTTGTTGTTTAACCCGTTTTAGCCCAGTGTGCGAGTCCACTACAATCCGGTTGACATCTGAGCTATAGACATCTCGAAGCACGCGCTGAATAAAATCATCGTCACGGTTTAGCAGCGCTGGGGCACGAGTAGAACCAGCTTCTTGAATGATTGATTCCCACTGCCGTTGCAGCGTTTCCAGATCCTCAATAATTGCCTCTTCAGGCATCCCTTCAGCTTCTGTGCGAATCACCAGCCCCATTCCCGCAGGTTTGACCAGAATGGCTAATGCCCTTAAACGGTTCCGCTCATTTTCACTGCGAATGCGTCGAGATAGGTTAACGCCTCGACCGTGAGGCATCAAAACTAGATAGCGACCCGGCAGCGAAACATTTCCAGTCAGGCGAGGCCCCTTGTTGCCAGTGGGTTCCTTCATCACCTGCACAAGAACTTTTTGTTGAGGAGCCAGCAACTCAGTAATTGAACCTGCTGCTCGCTTCAACCGCAAAGGGCCCAGATCGCTAACGTGGATGAATCCATTGCGCTCTGAGTCCCCAATGTTGACGAAGGCAGCGTCTATCCCAGGAAGGACATTTTCAACAATTCCTAGGTAAATATCACTAACTTGGTGGCTTCCAGTCGCAACAATAATTTCTTGAATCTGATCTTCCGAAAAAACAGCAGCAATTCTATGCTGTTCAGCGATAACAATCTGCTTGGTCATTCAATTTCCTCAAAGTTGGCAGCGGTGGGGGCATCGAAGTTCTTGCGCCTCTCGCTTTTTTCTTAAATTTTGTGAGCTAAACCTTTAAAGTCACGTATACCTAGAAGCTGCAAACGGGTTGAGGTTTACTAAACCCTCAACCTCAAGCCCGGCGCTTCAATGTCAGACGAGTCAATACACAAGCTGTAATCTGTCGAGTAATTCAATTCGTCACTAAACGAACCAAACCTTGCATACAGATTAACGATGAGCGGAAAGTCTAGCAAGAGTTAAGCTGCGTCTGGCATCTAATGCAATTCACCCGGTGGCAACCACGGGGAATCGTAGTCCACAACTGACTCTGATGCAAAGCATTATAGCGTGCGGACGTAACTCTGCTACTAAATTTGGAGAATTCGCTCGGATTTGGCTGAAATTTTCGAGGATGAACAAAATTTTAGGCTACGTCAAAGACCGTGACTTCTACTGAGAAACCCATTTAATCGGACGACAAAATTAGTTGATTTCGATGAGTTTGAAGCAGCCGCAATTCTTGCTGTGAAGCTTGTTCTAGTAAATAGAGAACATGGTCAGAACGCAACAGAGTTCCATCGTTACGGCAACTTCCAATGTATCGAAAGACAGCTTGCAACTCGGTTACTTCGACCAGCGCCAAGTCAAAGAGCCGATCGCGCAGGTTAATCGATTGCACCTTCCCTGATTTTGTCGTTTGCTCAAACCAGATTTCTGCTTTTGCTTTAATGGTGTCAATCCACGCTTGCCATTGAACCAATGAAGCCGCTTTGGTAAAGTCAACGGTAATTTGATACTCAGCCTTCTCTAAAAGTTGAGTGGCAGCAGGGGCACTGACCTCCACAGATTCAACGCTATAAATAGGAATACCAGATGGCAACTTAGAGGCAAGCTTCTCCCAAAAAACCTGGGAGTTTAGCACTTCTGTTAGCTCAAAGTCCACAATCTCACCAGAACTAGTGGTTCCTAACGGCAGTGCGTTAGCAGAGACAATTCGAGGTGCAGGATGAAATCCGCCTGTAAAGGTCACAGGCAGGGATGCCCGACGCACGGCACGATCGAACAGCCTCATCAAATCAAGATGGCTGATCAGCGCCATCTCGCCCATTTTACCTAACCGAACTCTTAGCCGTTGCGATCGCTGTTGATTAGGTTCAAAGTGCCCCGCAAACTGAGGAATTGGCAACGGCGGCACTACCACGTTATGTCCAAAATCTACACCGCACACGCCACAATGAGAACACCCTTCAAATGAACAGTCGGGGACGATCGCGGCTTCTAGTGCCCGTTGTAAGTCATCTTTGAGCCACTGTTTGTCAATTCCTGTATCGATGTGATCCCACGGAAGCGCATCATCCAGAGAGGAATGATTTGATTGTCCCTGGTCGTCTTCATCCTTTTCAAAGACGTTCCATTCACCGCTCTCAACTTTGCGATATTTCCAGGTTAAGCCCGACTCGTCGATCGCCTGTGTCCATGCAGAAAAAGCTTGATCGAGGCTTTCCCACCAAGCATCCATGCCTGCGCCGAGTTCCCAAGCGCGACGCACGACTGATGATAAGCGGCGATCGCCGCGACCGACAAAATCCTCCATTGCTGAAATGCGAACGTCAGTGAAATTAATTTTTACGCCGCGCAGACCCCGAAAGTCTGCTTTCAAAAGAGCTTGTTTACGCTTGAACTCAGCCGTAGAAACCGAGTGCCACTGAAAGGGAGTATGCGGTTTGGGTGTGAAGTTAGAAATCGTAACGTTGAAATCTAGCCGTCTTCTGCCTTGCTTGCTGCATTCTTGTCTCAGCCAGCGCATCGTTTCGACAATGCCCAACACATCGACATCCGTTTCACCCGGCAGACCGATCATAAAGTAGAGCTTGATCTTGTCCCAACCTTGTTCGACCGCAGTTTTGACCCCTCGCAGCAGTTCTTCGTTGGTCAAGCCCTTATTTACGATGTCTCGCATTCGTTGAGTGCCCGCTTCGGGGGCGAACGTAATGCCACCTTGACGAGTGCCGCCGATGATATTAGCAATATTTTTATCGAAGCGATCGACCCGTTGACTAGGCAGCGTCAGGGTAATGTTTTCGTCTTTGAGCCGATTCTTAATCTCCATGCCGACAGCAGGCAGCGCTAGATAATCCGAACAGCTCAGAGACAGCAGAGAGAATTCGTTATAGCCTGTCGCCCGCATTCCTTGCTCGATCGCGTCAATGACTTGTTCAGGTTCGACATCTCGTGCCGGACGAGTCAGCATTCCAGGTTGGCAGAAGCGACAGCCCCGCGTGCATCCGCGACGAATTTCGATGGTTAAGCGATCGTGAACCGTTTCGATATAGGGGACAAGTCCGATCGAATAAGCAGGCATTGGATCAGCCACCCGGCGTAAAATCCGGGCAGGGACATCTATGCGATTTGGCTGCACTGAGCCATCTTCTGCCATGTCATAAAACTGAGGGACATAAACGCCAGGTATCTGTGCCAAATCTAAGAGCAGTTCCTCACGGCTCAACTTCGCTACTTTTCCTTCCTCTAAAATCAGCCCAATTTCGGGAAGCAGTTCTTCGCCATCTCCTAAAGCAATAAAATCAAAGAAGTCGGCGTAGGGTTCTGGGTTAGAGGTTGCGCTTTGTCCACCTGCAAAAATTAGCGGATAGGACTGATCAGCCCGTTCATGCCAAGTCAGAGGAATGCCAGCCAAATCCAGCATTTCTAGAATGTTAGTGGCTCCTAACTCATAGCTGAGGCTAAAGCCGAGAATGTCAAACTCAGTCAGAGATCGCCGTGACTCAACTGCAAATAGAGGGGTTTGAGTCGTCTTAAGTTTGAGTGCCAGATCGGGTGCAGGCAGGTAAGCACGATCGCACAGTTGACGAGGCTGGGCATTGAGAATGCTGTAGAGAATGATGTGCCCAAGATTAGATGCTCCGACCTCATAAACTTCTGGGTAGGTTAATACCCATCGCACTGTGGCATTCTCCCAAGGTTTATGAATGGCACCTAGCTCATTGCCCAAATATCGAGCAGGACGCAGGATATCAGGAGTCAGTAATGATTCGACTGCAACTGCCACGGTTAACTACCTTGCTTGAGGTCTGAAGAGATCGACACTTCAGTATACTGAAGTTTTAGCAAGGTATTCGCGGCAGGGCTAACGGTGGAATCGGCTTAGAAGCGAGTAGAACAGCATTGATTCGATTGAAGTAATTAAGCCGCTGCCTCAAATGCTGCTGAGTTTTCAAAGATCTCGAATACGCGATCGAGCTGAGTTAACTCAAAAATAATGCGAATCGAGGCAGATATCGAACACAAACTAAACCGTTTGTTTTGCGTTTGAGCCAGACTCAGCGTAGAAACCAACACCATCAAGCCAGCACTATCTAAAGACTCGACATCACGCATATCTATGAGCAGGGCAGAGTTTTGCGTTGACTCTACTGCGATCGCTAGCTGATTTTGAAGCGCTGACGCATTTGCTGCGTTGACAAATCCTTGGGGACAAATGACGGTGGTTTGAGGACGAATGAGTACGCTCTGCATTATCTAATCCTTTGGTTTCTAACCTAAAAAACTTGCTGTCGATGCTCCGACGATAACCGCACATCGATCGCATCGCCTATATCGACTGCACTGTTTTGCAAAATCTTCATTAGATAGACCCTATTGTTTAAACTTTTCAGTAAGCTTGTTCAAGCTAGTGTATAAATGCACACAAAATTGCGAATTCAATCTAATACTGAAACTTACTCAAAAACTTTGGTGACTTAAATCACCCTAAATCTATGGGTTAGATCACCCTAGAAGTGAAACGATCGATAGACAATTTATAAAGTATGGAGTCGTCACAAACTTATATGAAAACTAGTGAGAATATGCGTCAGTTGGTAGGAAAAGCGCTTTACTTCAAGTGCTTGACCCCTGATATTGAGAACGAGATTAACTACGAACTAACCCGACAAGGACACATTTCTGACGTAGACTACGAAGCGCTTGAGCTGCTGATGGCTGAAATGGATGCAGGTCGGATTCGATTAGTGCCCAGCCCCTAGATTGTCAGAAAATGCGTTTGGGTAAAACTGACAGAGTTGATGGATAAACTCGTTAAGCTGACGACGAGCCGTTATTGCCTGTGGAGTCGAGTCGGCAATTTCGTCCACGTCGTAAAAAGATGACAGCACTGGAATGGCTTCAACATCCAAAGCTGGACGAAATAGAATTGCAGGTAATAATAGGTCTGCTCCCTGCCGCAAATCATGCCAAGCGGGTGAGGTTTGCGATCGAGGCTCAGACAATTGAGAATCTGATGAATCTATCACTAAAACTAGAGGACGTGCCCAGCACAAGCGTCGAGCTTCTACAATTTGCACCACTTCGGCATAGAGGCGGGTTGCGTCAAGCTCAAGACAGACAATCTGTGAGGGTTGAAACTTAGAAACCCAAGCTTTCGACCCTTGATATTGTGAATCCAGATCCATAAGTTGCAGTTAAGTAGTAGTTGCACTGTATTGATCATAGATGTCTGGCTGTGCCGACCGCTACCGTTATAACGCTGGATGTATTTGAGAGCGATTCTGTTTTGAGAAAATATGCTGATCAGTTCTTCTAAGGGTGGCTAATTCCTGTGAAGAAGCGCTAACCTAGACAAGAGCCATTCGTAAAACTTTTTTCTTTTAACAGCCTGTGAGCCAAGCCTGAAGGATGTTGGAAAACCAAATCAACTTACAGCGTTGTCAGGGCTGAAAAAAGTGATTATCGTAATCGCTGGTCTTTTAATTAGTTGTTGATAGTTTACGGAGAGGATAGAACTGTGTCTGTTGAAACTATTGAGAAGCGTTCAACATCACGAAAACTTGCGCCTCGCTATAAGGTTTTACTCCATAACGATGATCACAATTCGATGGAGCATGTGGTGCAAGTTCTCACAAAAACGGTGCCCAACTTAACCCAGCCCCAGGCGGTGAATATCATGATGGAGGCTCATACAAATGGGCTTGCATTGGTGATTACGTGTGAACAAGAGCATGCAGAGTTTTATAGCGAGACTCTAAAAGCGAACGGGCTACAGAGTACGATCGAACCCGACGAGTAAAAACCAATAAATTGAAATCTAGGATTGAACGCCTGTCTACATACCCCGCTCCTCTTCGGATCGGGGTCTTTGCATTGACGCTCTTGCTGGTAGGGGCACCTTTTGTTGGGTTAATAAATTGGCTCGTTCATGATCCAAACACGGCTTCGATTGTCACGATACTTTTCCTCTACGCAGAATTCATTTTCTTAGTGCGGCTATGGGGGCGTTATGTTTATCACCAGCCAGACTTACTGAAGCGATATGGACTGGTAAGAACTCGCAGAAACGGCGTTAATTTTCTGACGGGTTTAGCGATCGGGTTAACCAGCCTCCTGTTAATGTTTGCCGTTCAAGGCGTTTTCGGCTGGATCATCTGGTTATCTCCCCAACCGTTTCTGCCTCGCATGATTTTAGAAGGCTCTCTAACAGGGCTAGGAATTGGCTTCGCTGAAGAGCTTTTGTTTCGAGGCTGGCTGTTGGATGAGTTGCAGCGAGACTACAGCCTACAAAAAGCAATGTGGATTAACGCGATCGTCTATGCTTTGCTGCACGCGCCCAGATCGATCGCGCAAGTTCCTGCACTCATCTTTCTGGGTTTGGCGTTGGTGTTGGCAAAACGTGCCAGTCGCGGGAGACTGGGACTCTCGATCGGGCTACACGGTGGATTAGTTTGGGGTTACTACATCGTCAACGTGGGGCAACTGATCAAATATTCCAATCAAGTGCCTGACTGGTTGACGGGGATTGGTGGAAACCCGTTGGCAAGCTTGACGGGAATGGTGGCACTGGGCGCGATCGCCCTTGGA
>JAYVFW010000513.1:0-2876 GCA_043772715.1 Phormidesmis sp.
CAATCACTTTTGATAAGTACAACTGTAGAACCAGTCCTTTTCTGAGACAACCTGTCTCATTCTGAGATAAGCGATGAAGTCTGCCAGTTGGGTGATTGAGAAGAGGTGTTTTGTTAATGGCGGTAGTGTTCTAGACATGGGGATTGCTGCTGTCAAACCGCCCGTCCAAATTCATAGCGATTAATAAACAATCCAATCACAATGTCATGCAGCCACTCAGACTTGGAGAAGCAAATCGTCTTGCGAGCTAATCGCTTAATTCGAGTTCGCAAGGTTAAGTGTTTCCGCTCAATCTTTTGGGTGTTCCACTTGCCAACCACATGCTGATCTTCATCCAGCAATCGAGCATACGCCCCCCAGCCATCCGTGTAAAACGTTTGAATGCCAAATGGCTCTAGCAATGCTTTCAACTCCACCAACGCTTGGTCTTTATGGTCTGCCAACACATACGCCAACATTTGTCCGGTTTGATGATCAACCGCGTGCCACAACCAGCGCTGCTGTTTTTTGGATTGGACAAAACTCCACATTTCGTCTGCTTCAGCTTCTTCAACCTGTTTGACCATTGTGACAGCCGTTGGCTTAAGTTGTTCTAATAGCGTTTGATTCACCTGTTCAAGATGACGATCTTTTTTTTAATGCTTCAATCACAGTCGTGGGACTAATTTTGAGCACACGCGCCGTATCTCGAATCCCACTGCCGTTCATCGCCATATCGCAAATCTGTTGCTTCACGGCGGGTAAGTAACCGCGGTAGGAATAATCCAAAACAAAACTGTGACGAGCGCATTCGGAGTTGCGGCATTTATATCGTTGTTTGCCTTCAGCCGTCTTGCCGTGTTTAACGATGTTAATGCTGTCACAGGTGGGACATTTCACGGGTTCAAGTACCATCGCAGTAATTTCCGTGTCATCTAACTTGTTTGAGTTCTCTTATTCTCCCTGATCCTCATCCCCACGTCTGAAACACTACCGGCTTGAATAATCGGAGCCGAGAACTCCCATCAGCCCACTAGAGTTCGAGAACGACGAATGCGGCGATTCAAATCCCCAGGGCAAGCCCAACGATTTTTCTCTGCCTTTGGACCGATTCGAAATCACTTCCACCCTAAGCAACATCAACTGACTGCACCACGCTATCGCGAACAACTCCGCCAACGGTTTCAAGATTGGCGAGAAGTCGCTTGCTTGAAAACGGCTGTGTAAAATTGAGTGACCCTGACGATTGAGGGATCGTTGTGCTTAATTTTGAATATCTTCGGTTAAGTTGACAATACCTTCCGTATCACTACCCAGACGATCAACCAGATGGCTAGAGTATGATCCAAACGTCCTGGGAACAAAGTCACTGTTTTGCGGTCAACGTTACCAGTGATCAATAGCTTTGCCATCGGAACCAAGTTATCAGATTACCCGCAAGCACGGTTGCATTACCCATTCTTCTTGAGCCTGTAGACAGTGCTCAAAAGAGAACGATCTTTTGCTATCGCTCATACATATCATTCATCAGTGTCGCTTCAGCGTTTACGGAGTTTTTTCTATGTCTCACGTTCGTCATTGGTCTTCAACAAGTGCAGTACTGCTAGCATTGGGTGTGTCCTCAACTGTCATTGCGCCACTCATCGTTTCGGCTCCAGCAAGTGCCACCAACTTTTCCGATACCCGCTCTCACTGGGCGCGTCCCTTCATCCAAACGCTTGCGGATCGGCAGATTATCGCGGGCTTCCCCGATGGCACTTTCAAGCCCGATGCACCTGTGACTCGCGCTCAGTTTGCCGCGATCGTCAAAAATGCGTTCAGTAACAGTGCCGTGCGTGTCTCACGTGGTTTTGGGGATGTGCCTAACTCATATTGGGCAGCAACGGCGATCGGCAAAGCGTATGAAACAGGCTTCATGAGCGGTTATCCCGATGGTGCCTTCAAACCAGAACAGCAAATTCCGAAAGTGCAGGTGTTAGTTGCCCTTTCCAGCGGTTTGAACTTCACACCCGTTCGCGCTGCGGATACCACTCTGGCGACGTTTAGAGATAGCGGTCAAATCCCAGCCTATGCGAAAGGTGGCGTTGCCGCCGCCGCAGAGCGGGATGTGGTGGTCAATTATCCTAACGTCAGCTTTCTCAACCCCAACGAAACGGCGACGCGTGCAGATGTGGCGGCTTATATCTATCAAACGTTAGTGAATCAGGGCAAACTTGCACCGATCTCCACCAGCGAAGGTGCAAACAACTACATTGCCCGACTCAGCGGTAGCACGCCCGCCACAGGCAGCAATTCGACACCGACCACCAACCAGACCACATTAAATCCGCGTTATCTGGTGCCTCAAGGAACATCGGTCAACATCCGCTATCTCGGTTCGCAAAAAATTGTGGTGACTCCCGGCGAAACCATCAATAACCTGACGTTGCGGGTGGTTGACGACCTTAGAAATGCTCAGGGTCAAATTGTCATTCCCAGAGACAGCGAGATTGTAGGTCAACTGATTCCAGTCAGCAGCAACGGTCAAATTCTGGGAACCCAGTTTATTGCTCAACAAGTGACGATCTGCAGTCGGTCTTACCCCTTTAGTGCGCGCTCTCAGGTCGTCAGCGGACAACCCGTGACCCAAAACACCAATCCCGGCACACTCAAAGATGCGGCGACCTCTGCGGCAACGAGGGCTGTCCTGGCAACTATTCTGGGACAAAAGATTGATCTCGGTACAATCCTGGCAGGTGCAACGGGCGGACAAACTGCACCCCAAACGCAGACTCCCCAAAACCTGATTGTGGTTGACCCCTCCGCCGACCTCCGCCTGACCGTCAGCAACGATTTTTACGCCAATCCATAGTTGAAATTTTGACTCCTTTCTGGAACCTTTAGGGGTTGAGTTAAAC
>JAYVFW010000514.1:0-2875 GCA_043772715.1 Phormidesmis sp.
AGGGTGAAAACTTAACACAACGTCAGTTTGACGAGTTTTTTCGCTTCGTTGCTAGCGGCTTCTGCCCCCTAAATCCCCCACTTTGGGGGACTTTGAAACTAAAGTCTCGGCTCAAAGCCCCCCAAAGTGGGGGATTTAGGGGGCTTCCCGAATTCACCATCGGAGCGAACCAATTCTGTCGAGCTGAACGTTAACACATAAGATGTGAGAACTGTAGCATGGCAAGCTGGACGTTAAATCGGTCAAAAGAAAGGATGGAACTCGGCTTAAACCTGACTTTCACCTGTCGCCCTTTATTTCCTTGGTGTGATTGTGACTCATAAAAATCCTTCTCCTGCGGTTGACATTATTATTGAGATGATCGATCGTCCTGATCGTCCAATTATTCTCATTGAGCGCTTAAACCCGCCTTATGGCTGGGCGATTCCGGGCGGATTTATGGATTATGGTGAACCCGCAGAAACGACCGCTCGTCGAGAAGCGATGGAGGAAATCGGTTTAGCGGTTGATTTAGTCGAGTTGCTTCAGGTCTATTCTGACCCCAAACGAGATGCCCGACAGCACACGGTCAGCCTGGTTTATATTGCCACTGCTAAAGGCGAACCCACAGCCGGAGACGATGCCAAAAACGCAAAGATCGCCAACGTTTGGGAGATACCTGATAATCTCTGCTTTGATCACGATCGTATCCTGCATGATTATCTGCAACTTCGCCACTATGGAATTCGTCCGCGCGTGGGGTAAGGAGATTCTTAAGAAGACCTCAATAAATGCGGTTCAACTCTATATGACACGCTAGGATTCAGCAAAGGTTAAGATTGAGCAGTAGACGCTCTGGCTAGAGGATTTTGAGATGTCAAAAATCTACAGCACCGAAGAGTTAGTCAAAATTCTCACTGATGAGCGACGCGCTTGCATGAATGGGCAGCGTCTCAATCTGGCTGCAACGCCTTCTGGTATTAATCCGCTCATCGATCGCTTTGTAAAATCTGACGGCATTCAAAAATTTACTGCCTACAATGACTTTCGCAACACGGTGCATCGCTATCAGCGAGAGCATCAGATTTCTGGTGTTGTTTGGCAGTCAATCACGATTAAAGACAAGCCGTTTCGCTATCCCAAAATTGATGATCAGTTGATTAGTCTCAACAGCGATCGGATGATTTTGAGAGCGGCAAAAACTTCGATCATCGCATTTTGGCAAGAAGTCACCGAGGGAATGGACTTCTATTTAAGTATGAATTGTGGGAATTTTTATCAGCCGATGTCACGGAAGGATCTCGATCGCATTCTTCAACGCACAGAGTGGGCAACCCTGACGCATCAAGGTAAAGATCAGACGCTGGAAATCTTGCTGCAACTGGGCTGGGGTAGACCCGAAGAAGCGCTCTATCACCGAGGCTTTCCAGAATCTGGCAGTGAGTATATTCACGCCGTGTCGCCGGGAATAACTCCTCTGGGGTGAGCAATGCAGTCAGGTGCAATCTTCGATCATGCAGGCACTTATCGATATTCGCTTTGGCGATCGTGGAGTCATTTACCAAGAGTTGGGTTTGTGATGCTGAATCCCAGCCAAGCCGATGCGACCCTTAACGATCCCACGATTCGACGATGTATTGGGTTTGCTCAAAGCTGGGGTTATGGCGGACTTGAAGTGGTGAAGTTGTTTGCTTACCGCACGAAGAGTCCTGCTGATCTTCAGCGGATTAGAGATCCGATCGGAACGGACAACGATCGCTACTTACTCACTTTGAGAGAACGTGTAGACACGATCGTCTTCGCATGGGGAAATTGGGGGACTTTGAAAGGGCGCGATCGTACCGTAATGAAGCAGTTGAATTCTCAGCAAAATGTCTTTTGTCTGGGCATCACCAAAACTGGACAACCTCGACATCCGCTCTATCTCAAACGCGATACCCGTTTGACAAAACTCAACTTTACGGATGCTGAAACTTCTGTTAACCTGACCATACTTTGCCCGTAGCAATCTAAGCCGATGAGTACCGATCAAGAGTTGAGAAATATTGATGAGCGCCTACTTCGCATTGCCGAGCTAAACCGGGAAACCCATCAGCAGACGATGGACTCGATCGCGAGTAGTGGTCGTTCTTTAGATCGAAAATTGGAGATACTGACCGATCAAGTAGGACGTTTCACTGAAGGACTGACTGAACTCAGACTTTCAGGCGAACAGCAAGCGCAAAATCTTCAACGAATGGCGGAGGCGAACGAGCAGAGATTCGCTCGACTAGATGCGGCACTCGAACAAAGATTCGATCGATTAGATGCGGCACTCGAACAAAGATTCGATCGACTAGATGCTTCACTCGAACAAAGATTCGATCGACTAGATGCTTCACTTAAAGAAGGATTTGATCGGCTAGATGCTTCACTTGAACAAGGATTTGATCGACTAGATGCCTCGATCGAGCGACTTGCGGAGGCAAATGAACAGGGCTTCCAGCGACTAAACGACTCAATGGAACAACAATTCCAGCAAGCAAACGAACAGATGGAACAACGATCGCAACGAATGGAAGCTTCGCTGGATCGACTCGATGCTTCAATCGATCGCCAAGGACAGCAGGTTTCAAGAATGGCAGACGCGATCGAGAGCCACGTAACTCGATTGGTCGGAGTCGTAGAAACGCTAATTCAGCGACCAGTGTAAGAAGGGCGACGGTTTTTGGTAGGGTCGGAGATATCGATCATCCCACGCTGCACCTAAATGGATTTATTCGATCGTCACCGCCAAGACCTCACCGACGCAGAAGCCCCACTCGCAGCCCGAATGCGTCCGCAAACGCTGGATGAATTTGTGGGACAGGCGGCAATTATTGGGCAAGGGCGACTCTTGCGACGGGCAATTCAAGCC
>JAYVFW010000515.1:0-8137 GCA_043772715.1 Phormidesmis sp.
CAAGTTTGAGGGGAACCAGAATCTTAAAGTCCCCCAAAATTGGGGGATTTAGGGGGCGAAGGGATTCATACTTGCATTCAGCAACGCCAAAATTAGTGGGTTGTGCGATCGAGTGAACCAGCCAAATGATCTTCAGCCGTATGGAAGATCATTTGATTTATTTAACTGATACGGAAAGCCCTACAAAGATAGATCGGGCTTCCTTCTAAAGTACTACGCGCTCTAAGTAAAACCATGTTATTCTGTTTGTAGTTAGATATTTAGAGTGCTAAGTAAAAAAGCTTTAACGATAGGACTTACGCAAACCCCGGAGGTTCTAACCAAGAATTAAGCATCGTGACCGACAGAGTGGCTTAAATCTCCGAGGTTTTGGTCAAAATGCGTAAGTCCTAAATGACTAATTTTTTTAAGACCAACCCTTTTTAACCCTCATCTGCCCTTAAGGAACGTCATTCTCATGAAAGGCATTCGCACTGAATCTAGCAATGGTCACAAGCCAGTCATTCAAGAAGCTAGTGATTTTTCAAAATTGCCCACGATCGTTTTAGAAAAACCCCCTGCTGCCGAGAGTCCGGTTGTAGTCGATCGTCCGGTTGCTCCTGACACTGAAGCGTCTGCGGCTCCTCGTAAAAAACCGCTCAAAGCAATTTTGGCGGGGGTTGGCATCGGCGGCGCGATCGTTGCTGGCAGCTTTGGCTATAACTATTGGCAATTTGCCTCAACTCACCAATCCACTGAAAACGCGACGGTGACTGGCAACATTCACTCCATTAGCTCACGCATTCCAGGCACCGTTGATCAGGTGTTGGTCGATGACAACCAAACGGTTAGCGCCGGACAGTCGCTCGTTAAACTCGATCCTCGTGACTATCAAATCAAGCTTCAGCAAGCTCAAACTGATTTAGAAGCAGCGCGTCGAAAAGCAAACACGGCTCAGGTCAATATCGACTTGGCGGCTCAAAATGCTCAAGCGGCAAACACGCAAGCTCAAGGTGGAATCGGCAGCGCAGTGGCAGCGATCGCCAGCGCTCAAGCGCAAGTTGCCGAAGCTCAGTCGGGCATTCCTCAAGCCCAGGCTCAAGTTGCCCAAACCGATGCCAACCTGCGAAAGGCTCAGACCGATCTAAGTCGTTTTCAGGAGCTTTATAACTCTGGGGCGGTGGCGCGGCGCGATCTAGACACTGCTCAACAAGCCTCTGCGGTGGCGCGTGCCCAAAAAGCGGCAGCTAACCAAGGGGTTGCTCAAGCGCAAGCAAAATTGACTCAAGCTCAACAAGGGGTGGCGACGGCTCAAGCCGGGTTGAGTTCTTCGCAAGGAGGTGTGCAAGAGGCACAGGCTAAAAATGTGCAAACCACAGTGAGCCGCAGTGATTATCAGACCGCACAAGCGGCGATCAATCAGGCACAAGTTGCGCTTAAGAATGCGGCGCTACAGCTTTCCTACACAAATATTACGGCTCCGGTTGCGGGTCGTGTCGGTCGTAAAACTGTGCAAGTCGGTCAATCGGTTCAGATCGGGAACCCGTTGATGGCGATCGTGGATAACCAATATTGGGTGACTGCTAACTTCAAAGAGACACAGCTAGAAAAAATGCGTCCGGGGCAAGTTGCCGAAGTTAAGCTAGATGCCTTTCCGAGCCGGACGTTTAGAGGTCATCTTGAAAGCCTATCTCCAGCATCGGGTGCATCGTTTGCGCTGTTGCCGCCTGATAATGCAACGGGCAACTTTACCAAAGTCGTTCAGCGCGTTCCAGTTAGAGTGACGCTGGATGCCGATAGCATTCGCGGCTATGAGTCGTTTATCACACCTGGGATGTCAGCAGAAGTGACAGTGACAGTGCAGTAATTTTGTTTAAGAAGGGTGAAGACCTACGATCGCTAAACTCGTAGATCTTCACCCTTTTTCTTTATTGAATCTCATTCTTCAGAGGGTATTGCTCAGTCAGAAGAACTTGAACACTGAAGTATTACGAAATTGTTACTGAGCTGCGATCGTTATGTCTATCACGGAGAAAATTACCCCTGTTTTCCGCGCTTTCTCGTCTCGAAACTACCGTTTGTTTTTTGCTGGGCAGGGAATCTCTCTGATCGGCACCTGGATGTCGCAAACGGCGGTGATTTGGTTGGTTTATGGCCTGACCCATTCAGCGCTGCTTTTGGGTGTGGTCGGATTTGCCCAGCAGGTGCCTAATTTTTTGCTGAGTCCGTTTGCAGGCGTGTTGGTCGATCGCTTAAATCGTCACCGAATTCTGATTGTGACTCAGATTTTGTCGATGATTCAGTCGTTATTGCTAGCAGCGCTAGCGTTTAGCGGCACGATTCAGATCTGGCACATTATCATACTCAGCGTTTTTCAGGGCTGTGTTAACGCGATCGATATGCCGACTCGCCAAACCTTTGTAATCGAGTTGGTTGAGCAACGGGAGAATTTAAGTAACGCGATCGCGCTCAATTCTTCGCTGTTTAGCGGTGCCAGATTAATTGGACCTGCGATCGCCGGATTGGTGATCGCCGCAGTCGGAACCTCTACGTGCTTTTTAATCGATGGGGTGAGCTATATTGCCGTGATTGTCGGGCTGTTGGCAATGCGAATTCGACCCAGACAGATCCCCGCGGTTGGCAAGTCAGACACGGTTTTGCGGAGACTCAAAGAGGGTCTTGTCTATGCCTTTGGGTTTCCTCCGATTCGCTCCATTCTGCTTCTAATCGGGTTGGTGAGCCTGGTGGGAATGCCTTACACCGTGTTAGCGCCCATTTTTGCCACCAATATTCTTCAGGGCGGACCGCAAACGCTGGGTTTTTTGATGGCATCGTCTGGCTTGGGGGCGTTGGTGTCAGCCGTTTATCTGAGTTCACGCAGCACGATCATCGGTCTAGGAAAAATCATTGCGATCTCGCCCACAGTTTTTGGACTTGCCCTGATTGTCTTTGCCCTTTCTAAGGTGCTTTGGCTGTCGCTGATTGCGATGTTTGTGCTGGGAGGCAGCTTAATTCTGCAATCGACTTCGAGCAACACGATTTTGCAGACGATCGTTGAAGAAGATAAGCGGGGACGAGTTTTGAGCTTATATACGATCGCGTTTATTAGCATGGCGACCTTTGGCAATTTGTTTGCCGGAAGTCTTGCCAGTCGCATTGGCGCTCCCAATACACTCGTGATTAGCGGCGTGATTTGCATTGCTGCTTCGATTTATTTTTCTCGACAGCTTCCGGCGATGCGTCAATTTGTTCTGCCTATTTACGATCGTATGGGTTTATTAACCGAGCGTCACCTTTAATCATGGGAGGTTTTTGTGGCTAGTTCTTCTGCAATGTCTCAGCCAGACTCTGATCACGTCTCTCTTAAAACCTGGATTGGGGTCTTTGGCACCATTTTGGGAGCCTTTATGGCAGTGCTGGATATTCAAATTACGAACTCCTCACTGAGAGATATTCAAGCCGCACTGGGGGCAACGCTTGAAGAAGGCTCCTGGATTTCAACTTCTTATCTGGTTGCCGAAATTGTGGTGATTCCGTTGACGGGTTGGCTGTCTCAAGTCTTCTCAACGCGCCGCTATCTATTAGTCAATGCAATCCTTTTTGTATTCTTCTCAGTGCTGTGTGCGTCAGCGTGGAATCTGCCCTCAATGATTGTGTTTCGGGCATTGCAAGGGTTTACAGGCGGTGTGTTGATTCCGATGGCGTTTACGGTGTTGTTGACGACGTTGCCACCGTCTAAGCAGTCTACTGGCATGGCATTGTTTGCAATCACTGCTACATTCGCACCTTCAATTGGCCCTACGTTTGGCGGCTGGTTAACCGAAAATTTTAGCTGGCATTATGTTTTTTATCTCAATATTATTCCAGGTTCGCTGCTAGTTGCTGCTGTTTGGTATGCGATCGACGCGACTCCCATGCAGTTAAATCTGCTCAAACAAGGTGACTGGGGTGGAATTGCGGCAATGGCGATCGGGCTAGGTTCGCTGCAAGTCGTGCTAGAAGAAGGCAGCCGCAAAGATTGGTTTAGCTCAACCCTGATCGCACAGTTGGCGATCGTGGCATCGATCTTTCTCGCTCTCTTTTTTTGGATCGAGTTGAGGCGCAAAAAACCGTTTATTAACCTGCGGTTGCTCAAAGAACGCAACTTTGGTTTAGCCAGTGTGATCAACGTGTCGTTGGGGTTAGGACTCTATGGCTCAGTTTATATTCTGCCGCTCTATTTGGGTCAAATTCAAGACTACAGCGCTATGCAGATCGGCGAAGTTCTGATGTGGGTTGGCTTTCCGCAACTGCTGATCATTCCCTTTGTGCCCAAACTGATGCAGCGCATGGACGTGCGAATCTTGATCGGCATTGGCATCAGTTTATTCGCCGCCAGTTGCTTTATGAACTCTGAGTTAACTAATCAATCAGGAATCGATCAATTGCGCTGGTCACAGTTAGTTAGAGCGGCTGGACAACCGTTGATCATGGTGCCCATTTCTACGATCGCCACCGCAGGCTTGCCAGCTTCTCAAGCCGGGTCGGCATCGGGTTTATTTAACATGATGCGAAATCTGGGCGGCTCGTTTGGCATCGCGATAATCGCCACATTGCTCACGACGCGACAACAGTTTCATTCTAATCGGCTGGGCGAAGCGATTTCTCTTTACAATCCTGCGACTCAAGAATCGATTAATCGCTACACGCAGTTTTTTGTCAGCCGGGGATCTGACCTGGCAACGGCTCACAATCAGGCGATCGCTGCGATTAGCAACACTGTTCATCGAGAGTCTTATGTAATGGCATTTAATGACTGCTTCTATTTCATCGCTTGTGCGCTGCTTGTTAGTAGCATTGCTGTTCCCTTTTTGAAGAAAGTTAAGGCAACTGGCGGGGCACCCGTTCATTAAATCAACGAAAGTTCGACAGATATGGTTCGCTCCGATTATGGATTTGGGAAGCCCGTCGAATTCACGTTAAATCAAGCGGATACGAATCGTTAGGAATGATCTGGGTACTTTAGTTAAAGTATTCAAACCTACAACTTTACTGACGGGAAATCCGGTTGACGCTCTATGATGCAGACTGAACACGCTACTGCTGAAAGCCTCTTTCAAGAAGGATTAAACTTTAGCCAGGTCGGAGATTACGAGTCGGCGATCGGCTACTTTAACCAGGCAATTTCTCGTAAACCAGACTTCTATGAGGCTCTCAGCGAGAAAGGCAGCGTCTTAATCAGTTTGGGTCAGCACGAAGCCGCCGTCTCCTGCTTTGAACGGGCGATCGTTTATCACCCTAATTCTCCAAATCTTCACTACAGCCGAGGCTGGGCAGCCTATGTTGCCAAAGATTTTGAGACAGCGATCGCCAGCTTTAATCAACTCGTAACTCTGCAATCCGATTATCCTCACGCTTACTACAGTCAAGGCTTAACGCTGTTTGCACTTAAGCGCTATGAAGAAGCAATTTCTCAGTTTGGCAAAGCGTTAAAGCAAATGCCCAATGCTGATGTTTGGTGTATGCAGGGCGTGACGCTCTATGCCACCCATCGCTATGAAGGGGCGGTGACTCACTTTAACCGATCGTTAGAATTGCGTCCCGATTATCAAGACGCGCTGATCAATCGCGGACACGCATTGTTGTGTTTAGCAGATTATGAAGCCGCGATCGCTAGCTATGAAAAGGCGTTAACAGTCGATGCAGAAGATGCCGATATCTGGTTTTATCGCGGACTCGCGTTTAAACAACTCAATCGTCACGAAGCTGCGATCGAGAGCTATCAAAAAGTTTTAGAGTTACAGCCCGATCACGCTGTCGCCTGGTATAACCAAGCTTGCTCTTGCATGAAGCTCGGCGACCATGATGACGCGATCGCTCAGTTCGATCGGGCTGTGCAGCTAAACCCCAACTATTACGAAGCCTGGTATAACCGAGGCGTTGCGCTCAAAACAGTGGGGCGGCTTGAAGACGCGATCGTCAGTTACGATCGTGCTTTAGCCCTTAAACCGACTGACTTTCGCGCCTGGAATAATCGGGGCAGCATTTTGGTCAGCCTCAAACGATTTGCAGAAGCCGTTGCCAGCTATGACAAAGTGTTAGCGCTCAAACCAGACGATGCGATCGCGCTCCAAAATCGCACGGTGGCAATGAGAAACACAAAACCAGCCTGATGATTTGTGGGGTTGATGGGGCGATCGCGTCAAAAACCGAGTGCAGCAGTCAAAGCACGGGCAATGCTAGGGCGAACACCTCCGGTGTAGGGAACCTGTGCGCTGGCAGTCGGACTCAATCTGAAAAAATACGGAAAGTTTCTCCCGATCCACTCTAGTGAGCCTATTATACGGAAAGTCTCCGCCGATCCACCCGATTCGGAGTGATATGCGGAAACGATCTGTTTATCCCCCTAATTTAGAGTGATATGCAGAAACTTTCTTTCTAAAAAGAAGTTAGATGGCTAGTCGTAACTGCTTGGGGTCACGCTCCTGAAGAGTTAGTGGCATTACTAATCCAGGATTGATAAGGAAATCCCGAACAACTTCTGCCACAACTTGTGCTAAGTCGCAGGGGACAGCGTTGCCTATTTGTCTGTAGACCGAGCTTTGTCCGCCGATAAACTGATAGTCATGTGGAAAGGACTGTATTCTAAGTGCCTCATCAATTGTTAATCGTCTAAGTCTTTCAGGTGCGGCATCTAAAGGTAATGGTTCTCCCCCTTTCATCAGGTAAGAGTGATACCATTCAACCCAGCTATCTTGACCAAAGTAGCAATGCTCTTCATCAATAATTGGTGTCTTATTCCCACCCATAGAAGCGTGGAGAGCGCATGAATATCCATCAGGATTCAATGGTCTTCCCTGACCATTGAACATCATTCCTGCATAGGGAGATCGTCGCATTACTGGCTTTGCGGCTATGGTAACTTTTGCATTACATATTCGCTGATTGTTCTTAGAACCTGCGACTCCTAAAGGTGAAACAATATCTCTAACCGTAGGAGATGTTTTTTTATACCGATCGAACTGTACCTCTAAATTACTAATGTCTTCAATACCTCGAAACCCAATTAGAAACATGCGTTCTCGGGATTGTGGCACGCCGAAATCCGATGAGTTGAGTATTACCAGCTTATATTGATATCCCAATTGATTGGCAAGCCGAAAAAGCTTTTGGCGAATCTCAGCCCATTTATCAAGAACTGCTAACGCCTTAACATTCTCGCAAATAAAAGCCCGAGGCTTTGTGAGCTCCACAGTTTCCATGAAAGTCCATAGCAATTTGCTACGCGGATCATCAGGGTTCATCTTTCCAGCTACAGAAAACCCCTGGCACGGTGGACCCCCAAAAACGATATCGACCCCCTCAAATCGACGTATATCAGTCAGGTTTTGATTGATGTCGCCACATTTGATAATCCCTCTTGGGTGATTTGCCTCATATGTGAGGCAAGCGTCCCTATCAATATCATTAGCACTAACAACCTCAACTCCTGCTCGGCTGAATCCGATATCCATACCGCCTGCGCCGGAGAAAAGTGAGAGTCCTGATAAAAGCTGTTTGTTCTTCATGTATGCGATTTTGGCATATTTGTCGTTTCAAATCAAGATCTAAATTATGGAAAGTCAAAAGCAGTCTATCTCAAGTATTCACGATCCCGAGTACCACAGGATCGTTGATGCACTTATTTGCCTACGAGAAAAAGCAAAACTCTCTCAGAAAGCGATCGCCTATGAGATTGGCTTGACGCAGCCTGACGTTTCCAAAATAGAGCGTCGGGAACGCCGAATCGACATTCTAGAAGCATTACGATGGGTGCGGGCTACGGATGCTGACCCTGCTGAGTTTTTCGCGCAGTTCGCTAATTCAGAGAGTTGAGCATGAGTCTTGTCAAACCAACCGTCGATCAAAAAGCAGCCGAGCAACTTCTCCGAGAAGCGATTGCAATAGCACAAGATGATTCTAGAGAAATTTCAGCGACAGAATGGGGTATCGAGATCAGAACCATCATTCAAGGAAAACATCTGACTTTCAGGTACATTCTTGTGACTGCTCTTTTAGGCAAAGCAACGAACCCAAGTATCAATGCTCTTGCACTTCAAGCAGGGGCTGATGTTGAAGGTGCCTATGATGCTCGAAGCTTATGTCATGGTGTCGTTGTGCCACTTGAGCGTCAATTGCT
>JAYVFW010000516.1:0-26525 GCA_043772715.1 Phormidesmis sp.
CTACGAATTATGCTGATCGGTTTGTTGCTGATCCTACTAATGCTCTGGCGACCCCAAGGAATTTTGGGCAACAAAGATGAACTAACGCTAGGGCGATAACCTTACCTTTGAAGGATGAAAGTCGGGTCTACTGCTTCTATCTCTAAGAGAGGAATTAATTTGCAAGGATTTCACAATGGCAAGTCTTTTAGAAACCGCTAAGAACGCAGGCTCATTTACAAAACTGTTAGAAGCCGTTGAGAAGTCAGGGTTAAAACCAACCCTAGAAATGCCTGGGCCCTATACGCTGCTGGCACCCACCGATGAAGCGTTTGCAAAGATGCCAGAAGATTTGCGGCACAACTTGCTAGACAATCCAGCCAAGCTGAAGCGAGTGGTGGCTTATCACATTTTGTCTGGTGATGTGCGATCGGATGACCTCGCTGAGATTGACGAGGCACCCACCGTTGAAGGATCAATCCTTGCAGTCGAGCGCAAAAATGGGGTTTATGTCAATGATGCGCTGGTTACTCAAACCGATATTCTCACTGATAACGGCGTGATTCATGTCATTGATGCGGTGTTGATGCCCGCACTATTGGCAGCAGAACGATTATAAGAGCCTTTGCTTCAACACTAAACCTAAAGAAATTGTTGTGCTGTCTTAAAATTTTGGTTTAGAAGTATTTAAGGTAAGCTTCCCACTTCCAAAGAATACAGAGCGTCTATGATGGAGAGCGATTTAGCTAAGTTTCGAGCAGATCGCTCACTGTGCAAGATGATTTTGATGACCTAACTAAAAAGACTTTCGCAAAGCATGAACTTGCTGGCACTTCAACACTAACTGCTGTGGATTGACCAGTAGCTGCACGAGGATTTCATAAAATCTTATAGAACGCTTTAGATTCAGCAATGCCTACACCCACTACAAGCGATTTGCCCACACCCAAATCTTGGGACGAATTTGAGGATATTGTGTGGAAGATTTACAGACGCGAATGGCAAGATTCTCACGCACAACGATATGGTAGAAGCGGGCAGTGTCAGAACGGCGTGGATATCTACGGTCAGCAAAATGGCTCTGGGCGCTACATCGCTGTTCAATGTAAACGCTACAAAGACGGCAAATTAAATTGTAAAAAGATCGAGGAAGAAATATCTAAAGCTGAGAGCTTCTCGTCCGTGATTAGCGAATATGTCATTGCAACTACAGAATCAAGAGATACGAAGATTCAAGACTGTATTCGCCGCTTAAACACACGACGCGAGCCAGAAGGAAAATTTAAGGTTTACGTAGTTTTTTGGGAAGACCTATGCGATAAGTTGACAACTTTAAGTAATCAAGATTTGTTCAAAGATTGTTATCCTGAATGGGGAAGAATTTTCAAGGCTCCTGACCTCAACATTGATTGGTATCAGATCAGCCAATTTAGATCAGGAGAACAGCAACGATTGACGACTAACTTTCTCACAAGAAACGAGGAAATTACTTATCACTTTGAGCAAGTGTATGTACCCTTGGGGTTGGAAGAGCGTAAAAAGATTCCAAGACGGCGAGATGATATCGCGCCAGAGGAAGGCTCAAAACTATATCGGGAAACAGAAATCACCCAAACCTTTGAGCATGAGCAGTTTTTAGATCAAGTATTTAGACAAAAGCAAAGCCCGAAAAGCCAAGGTCGGCGGATTGCAATTATTGGGAAGCCAGGTGCAGGCAAAACAACCCGCCTACAGCAGATAGCCCAATGGGTTACTAAAGAACTTAAGCAGACTGTTATTTGGGTTTCGCTCTCTGCACTAGAAGGGCAAACCTTAGAAGAATATCTGCTGAAAACATGGCTTAAGAATAGGCTGCAAGTTGCCAACGTTTCCCCGGAACAGGAGAACGCTTTTGTTGAGTGGTTTAAAGACTCTCAAATTTGGTTGCTGCTGGATGGTGCAGATGAAATGTCTTCTGGGACTCACGCTTCTTCTTTGCAGGCGATCGCGTATCAAATCACAGGTTGGGTTGGTCAAGCCCGAATTGTCTTGACTTGTCGGCAAAACCTTTGGGACAGTTATGCTCATGATGTGGAAACCTTTGACTCCTACCGCACCTTGGAATTTTCTTATCCAACCCAGGTAGAACAATTCATCGAAAACTGGTTTGCTCCGTCGTCTGCGGAAGAGGCAACACGAGGACAGCGGTTATGTGTTGCACTGCATGAACGAGGGCGAGAACGAATTCAAGACTTGGTAAGAAACCCACTGTTGCTCACACTGTTGTGCTTAGATTGGCACGTCCGAGAGGGCAAACTTCCAGAAACAAGAGCCGCCTTGTACGAGCAGTTTACAGAAGACTTTTATGAATGGAAAAAAAAGGAGATTCCGACAACACATCAGCAGCGTGAGCAACTGAACGCTAAACTGAGCGAACTGGCGCTAGAAGCGATCGAAAAAGAAGCCAATCGATTTTGTTTACAGCAGGAATTCGTATGTCGGTTGATGGGAGATCCAGAAGACAAAGGCTCCCTATTTCACCTGGCATTAAATTTAGGCTGGCTAAACAAAGTGGGAGTCGATGAAAGCAACCCCAGAAAATCTGTCTACGCCTTTCTCCATCTAACATTCGAGGAGTATTTTGCTGCTTTAGAGGCTAAGGGGCTAACATTTGAGCAATTACGGGACGAGGTATTTGGAAAGCATTGGCAGGATGAAAGCTGGCATGAGGTATTGCAGCTAATCTGCGGTTTGATTGACGCAGAGTCGGCAGGCAAGTTGATTGAGTTTCTGATGGAGCAGGAACTTGAGCATCATGATGGAAATTTTGGTTGTCTTGAAGCATACGAAGATTATGAACGGTATTATGCAAATCATGCACTCAAGAAGCTTTTGATCGCGGCTGACTGCTTTGGAGAGGTAGAAAAACCAGAAGTAATCGAACCGATCAGTTCTCGATTGTTGTCAGAGTTAAAGGAATTCTATGAGGACGATTTTTGTGTGATTTTAGCGGCGGAGTTCGCTACTAAAAAGGAGAGTGATTTTTCGTTTAGTTTGATGAACACTTCGGATGCAATTTGCGATCGAATTGCTGAGTACTTTCAAAACGATCCAAATACTCTTTCATGGCTAAAAGAGCAATTTGAAGCGATTAAACATCCAGGTTTGTATAATGGTCTTCCATTGGTGTGGACAGTAACTCATTACTTTCATGACGATGCACAAACTTTGACATGGCTAGTTAACAATGTCTACGTCGCTGCCGACGAAGAACTTTGTCCATTTGTGTTAGATGCGATTGGAAAATCCTTCAGAAGTAATCCACAAGCCTTGGTATTGTTACAAACACTAATTGAGCGTGGAAGAGCAGACGCAGTACTCACAATTGCTGAATACTATATAGACGATCCAAGAACTCTATCGTTGCTAACTCATTATGCTCAACAAGATGAGGACTTAGAGGTACAACAATCTGCCTTAGTAGCGATCGTTCGGCACTATGGTAACGACTCGAAGACTTTAGAATGGGTGCAACAGTTCATCCTCGAAAAGTGTGAATGTTTTGCTCAGGAACAAGTCGTAGAGGAGATAGTCCGGCACTACGGCGACAGACCAAATATTTTGGCATGGCTGCAACAGTGTTTCTTTCCACAAGCGCAAGAGTCGCGATGGACTATTTTGAATAGCTTTCTACTCAACTACCCCAACCACCCGCACACTTTTGAATTGTTTCAAGATTGCGCCGCTAATGACCCTGATCCCGATATACGCCAGTGGGCAACCGAAGAAATTGAGCAATGGGAAAAGGTAAAGTCAGGTTCTCTGGACTGAAATGACGGGTAGACTGCATGGTGGACTCCGATAAGCATTAGCCTTACTTCTGATCAAGAACGTCCGATTCAAAGCAAACTTCAATCTGGTAGATACCGCTCCATAGAGAAGGTGCTTGAGCTTGCTTTGCGATCGCTGGATGAGTACGATCGCCATCTCCAAGCCACAAGAGCAACTCTGATTGAAGTCGCCAAAAGTGCTTACGAAAAAAGTCTGATTGTCAAAGCCATCATCCCCTATCTCGATAAACTCAGCGAAGAACCCAATCACGGAGCGTGAAAGATGCAAATTACGATCGACCTTCCCGATGCCTTACAAATTAGTGAAGCAGACCTCCGCACCGAACTTGCGATCGCTCTGTTTCAACAGAAAAACATTCTGATTGAGCAAGCCGCCCAACTCGCTCAAATAGACGTGGACGACTTTTATGATCGATTGGTCGATCGCCAGATTCTCACTCGACCCAGTGATCCAGACGACGACCCTGACGAACTGATTCTGGCGCATCTCCGAATTTCCCTACAAGACATCAAAGAGGGAAAAACGCGGCCTATATCTGAGCTTTGGGATGGCATTGATGTCTGACCAGGGATTTATTCAAATACTGGCTTCATCTGATTTCAAGTCTCAGCTTCGTAAACTTGCAAAACGATATCGCAGTTTACGTTTAGATCTTCAGCCCCTTCTAGACGAGCTTCAAAATGGCAATTTCCTCGGAGATCAGATTCCTGGGACTAATTACGCAGCCGTTAAAGTTCGTTTGAAAAATAGCGACATTAAGAAAGGAAAAAGTGCAGGTTATCGCGTCATTTACCAACTGAGGGACAATGCCAGCATTTTGCTAGTTACTATTTACTCAAAGTCAGATGAAAGCGCTCTAACCGCTCGTGAAATTCAAGCAATTATTGATCACTTCAATCAGACTTAACTCGCTACAGAGGCAGTGGTAAAAGTTGAGAAGCATTCTACCGAGAACGATGTTTGGGGCAAGGGAGCCATCGCATTTCTCAAAGACGTAAGCGAAGATGTGAAATAGCAACAGGAGAATCACCATGCAAATCACGATCGACCTTCCCAATACTTTGCAAATCGTAGAACGGTAGACATCTCTCCGCAGAAGAGGTGAGCAAGACGATCGTAGCCCCGATCTTGAAGCCATTCTTGTTATGCTAAATGCTGGCTGATAGACAACTCGAAGGATTGAGACATTGAATACGATCGCCACTCTAAACCCTCAAACGCGCCGCAATTTGGGGGTTTTATTCATGATGGGCTTGCTATTTTGGGCGAGTTTGGCGAGTCTGCTACCAACGCTGCCGCCCTATGTCAAGTCTCTCGGCGCTTCAAATCAGCAGTTAGGAGTTGTGATGGGATCGTTTGCTATCGGGCTGCTGCTGTTTCGCCCGCAGATGGGGCGGTTGGCAGACAGTCGGGGACGCAAAATTGTGCTGCTGATTGGGATCACGGTAGCTGCGATCGCACCGATTTTGCATCTGTTTACTCAATCTATCTCGGTGCTAATGGTGATCCGCGCCTTTCACGGGTTGAGCATCGCAGCATTTACGACTGCCTATAGTGCTTTAATCGTCGATATTTCGCCGCCTCAAAATCGCGGAGAACTGATCGGATACATGAGTTTGGTGAACCCGATCGGGATGGCATTGGGTCCGGCGATCGGTGGTTATATTCAAGAATGGAAAGGATTTACGCCTGTATTTGTTTTGGCATCTTGTCTGGGAGTGGTGAGTTTAATTTTCTGCTCTCAAGTCCAAAGTCCACCAATAGAGCAGCGTTCTAACTCTGAAGTCAATGCCAAGACTGAAACGTTTTGGCAATTGCTGATTAGCGATCGCATTCGCATTCCCACTATTACAATGCTGCTGATCGGGTTAGCGTTTGGCACTTTGGCTACATTTGTGCCGCTTTACATTAAAGAGAGTGGATCTGATTTGAATCCGGGCTTGTTTTATACGTCGGCTGCGATCGCTAGTTTTGCGGTGAGATTTTTGGCGGGTCGAGCCTCCGATCGCTATGGTCGCGGACCCTTCATCACGATCGGACTGGCTTGCTATGCGCTATCGATGTTTTTGCTGTGCATTGCTCAAACGACACCTGCCTTTTTGCTCGCTGCCTTTGTGGAGGGGATTGGCGGCGGCACGTTTTTGCCAATCACGATCGCGCTGGTTGCCGATCGCTGTCACCCTCGCGAACGGGGACGAGTTTTAGGTCTTTTTATGAACGGATTTGACCTGGGAATTGCCCTTGCCGGAACAATCTTGGGAGTGGTTGCCGATCGAGTAGGCTATCGTGGCGCGTTTGGCGTGGCTTCACTTCTGGCGCTGGTGGCTTTAATCATCTTCTTAACGCTATGCAGCAAAACTCTGCCTCAATCACTTCGATTTGCTTTGGGTCGGGGCAGAGACGTTTACGCATTGCCCAAACCATTGGTCTAGTAATAAATTGATATCGAAAACGAACGGACAATCAAACGTAAATGGGGATATTGAATCTGGTTTCGCTCGTCACTCAACAACCTATCCCTAAATACACCCATTTTCAACCGCTAAACTTATGAGAAATCAATCGCTATTCATAACGGCGATCGCCGCTACTCTTCTTGCAAGTGCGATTGCGCCCGCTCAAGCTCGTGGAACTTGGGTCAACAACACCTGTCAAAAAATCGCACCGTCCGCGTCTCGTAGCGATAGCTTCGAGATCGATTACCAGTTCACCTTCAAAACCCAACAGCAGCCTTACTTAATGTATGCTGCCCGTGCTAACGATGGTGCCTACCTCTTCTGTCGGTCTAAACCAGGTTATCGATCGCCCCAGGTCATCAAACACGAAACCCTCAATTTTCCATTCGTCGAAACGATCACGCAACCCAAAAAAGGAACCCCAATTTTCAGAGTCATGATTCGCAATGGAAATGGACGAGGTGCTACAGTCACTCCGATAAAACTCGACCTCACAAATCCTCGGAAACCGATCGTCACTCCTGAATAGTCTTGCCAATGCCATTGAGATTATAAAAGTCAGAATACCATTCACAACTGCGATCGCTGCTAATTTAATTGCAAGCACGATCGCTACATTGAACAAAAACTTTTCGCAAGACACCACGCTGCAAAGATGCTTGTAGGGGCATTTAATAAAATATCCCTACAGCGATTTGATTACTAAGCTGGCTTCAGCGCATCTAACGCCAAGTTCAGCTTCAGCACGTTAACACCTGGCTCTCCAAAGATACCCAAAAACCGACCATCAGTGTTTTGAGCAATTAATGGTTCAACCTGGTTGGGGGGCAGACTACGCGCTCTAGCAACCCGATCTAGCTGTGCCGTTGCCGATTCGGGCGTAATGTGGGGGTCAAGGCTAGAACCAGACGTATAAACTAAATCTGCTAAATCTGCTGTTGGCTTAACACCTGCCTTTTGCAGACGGGGCAGATCACCCTCGATCGCCTTTGCGGGATCAGGGTCACTCTTGCCTCTAATTCGGTCTAAAAGGGCTGGGTTGCTAGGAGCCAAATTACTTGCCCCCGATACGCCCGTTTTTAGAATGCCTGCCTCATCTTTTTTGGGATCGGCGGTGCTGTAGCTGGTTGTGCTGGGGCGACTGTTAAAATAGCGATCGGATGTAAAAGGTTGACCGATTAGCGCGGAACCCACTTCTTGACCTTGAGCATTTTTGAGTAGGCTGCCGTTTGCCTGAAAGGGAAAGACAATCTGCCCAAACGCAATCATCGCAAACGGGTAAATGATTGCAGTCAAAACCCAAAGCACTAACGTAGATCGAACGGCTCTACCTGCCTCGCGTGCAAAACTCATTAGAATCTCTCCGGTACAAACATCACAAAAAATAGATAGATGGCAAGGGCGATCGTCACCAGACCCAGTGCCGCCAACCAGTAAGATTGAGTGCGAGAAAGATCGCCTCCGGTAGCGGCAAAAACGGCAGGTGCCAGCACCAGGTTGAAGCACAGCCCCAGAAATAGATAAAGCGGAAGTTTTTGTCTGCGCCCTTCAGACCAGATCTCAGTCACAGTTTCGATGATTTGAGTCTGTTTGGGTCTGTGGGGTAAATGGATGAGTTTCATAAAAGTCAAAATCGTGTGGACTAATTCAGAAATTCTTGCTTAAGAAAATGGAATGATCAGATCAATGATTTTGATTGCGATAAAAGGAGCAACTACACCACCAACACCATAGATCAAGATATTACGCCGCAGTAGTTGATCTGCTGTTAATGGACGAAATTGTACTCCTTTTAACGCTAGCGGAATCAGTGCCGGAATAATCAGCGCGTTGTAAATCAACGCTGAGATGATCGCAGACTGAGGACTTTTTAACCCCATAATGTTGAGTGCGCCAATGCCAGCCGCCGCAAAAATAGTGGGAATGATCGCAAAGTATTTTGCGATGTCGTTGGCGATCGAGAAGGTTGTGAGCGCCCCGCGGGTGATCAAGAGTTGCTTGCCGATCGTCACCAAATCAATCAGCTTGGTAGGGTCAGAATCTAAGTCCACCATGTTGGCGGCTTCTTTTGCCGCTTGGGTTCCAGAGTTCATCGCTACACCCACGTTTGCCTGAGCTAAGGCAGGTGCGTCGTTGGTGCCGTCTCCAGTCATTGCAACCAGCTTGCCTTCTGACTGCTCTTTGCGAATCACATCGATTTTGTCTTCGGGAGTGGCTTCTGCAATAAAATCATCAACACCCGCTTCTTGAGCGATGACGGAAGCGGTGATTCGGTTGTCACCCGTCAGCATGATCGTCTTCACCCCCATGCGGCGCAGTTGGTCAAACCGTTCTCGCAATCCTGGTTTTACGATGTCTTTGAGATAAATCACTCCATAGATATCGTCGTTGAGACAGGCAGCCAACGGCGTGCCACCTAATCTAGATACCCGTTCGTAAGCTTCATCGAGTTGCGAAGGAACCGTGCCGCCTCTTGAGCGCACAAAGCCTTTAATCGCATCGACTGCACCTTTTCGAGCTTCGCGCCCGTCGGGTAAATTGGTGCCGCTCATGCGCGTTCTGGCTGAGAATTCTAGCCCTTCTGCATCATCGGGTTTGAAATCGACTTCAGCGCCGTTCTTTTCAGCTAGCCGCACGATCGAGCGACCTTCAGGCGTTTCATCAAAGATGCTGGCAGCGAGACAAATCTGCGACATCTCCTCAAGAGAGTGACCATTGACTGGGATGAATTCATCAGCAAGACGGTTGCCGAGCGTAATGGTGCCTGTTTTGTCGAGTACGAGCGTGCCGATGTCGCCGCAGGCTTCGACGGCTCGACCTGATGTGGCGATGACGTTAAACTGAGCCACCCGATCCATTCCGGCAATGCCGATCGCGCTTAACAAGCCCCCGATCGTCGTCGGAATTAACGCCACCAGCAACGAAACTAAAATCGCGATCGTCGTCGGAGCCTGCACATAATTTGCCAATGGCGAAACGGTTGCAACCACAATTAAAAACACGAGCGTTAACACTGACAGCAACACCGTGAGCGCGATTTCGTTAGGTGTTTTGCTGCGTTCTGCGCCTTCGACTAGGGCAATCATGCGATCAATAAAACCCTGACCCGGATCAGATGTGACGTTGATAATCAGTTCATCTGAGAGAATGCGCGTACCGCCCGTGACCGAACTGGCGATGTCCGTCCCCGGCTGCTTGAGGACGGGCGCAGATTCTCCGGTGATGGCAGACTCGTCTACCGAGGCGACCCCCGTCACGACTTCACCATCTGCCGGAATCATGTCACCCGCAACCACCTTGACGCGATCGCCCTTCCGCAGTGCCGTAGAACTAACTTCTTGAACGGAACCATCGGCTAAAAGTTTGCGGGCAACCGTGTCCGATCGCGTTGATCGCAGAGCGTCTGCTTGAGCTTTACCGCGCCCTTCGGCAACAGCTTCTGCAAAGTTAGCAAACACTAAGGTGAAAAATAGAATGAACGTGATCACTCCGTTGAGTAAGCGTTGTTGTCCCGGATCTGCGTCAACGGTGCCAAATAAATTGGGGTCGATCGTCACTAAAAAAGTCACGATCGTGCCGACCCAAACTACAAACATCACGGGGTTTCTCGCCTCAATGCGCGGGTCGAGTTTGACAAACGAGTCGCGGATGGCTCGTTGATATAAACCTCGCATATCGGCTTTGGGCGTGTGTCTGCGATTCTGGCGAGAGCCGCTCGGAGTGCTTGAAGGACTGGACGAATCCTGGGGAGTTTGCATAAATTTTGGGTCTGTGATCAATAGTCGATAGCATCAAAAAAGGCGGAGCAAATGCAGAATGAACGTACAGCTAGCCGATTCCTTTAGCGATTTGAAACGCTTCTGCGATCGGACCGAGCGCCAAAATCGGAAAGAATGTCAGTGCGCCAAGAATCAAAATGGTGCCAGCCGTAACTCCGGTAAACAGAACCGTGTCAGTGCGAAGCGTGCCAGTCGTCATCGGCACAGGTTGTTTGCGAGACATGCTATCTGCCAACAGCAGCAGTGCCGTGATCGGAACAAACCGTCCTGCCAGCAGACTGAAGGAAGTGCTGAGGTTCCACCACAGAGCAGTAGCGGTGGTAGCAGCACCATTTACGATCGCTAACGGAGACGGTTGAGAATCGGCTAATCCTTCAAACCCAGAGCCGTTGTTAGCCGCCGCAGAAGTGTATTCATAAATCACCTGAGATAACCCGTGGAATCCAGGGTTACTAATGCCTGCCAGTTGATCTGGGAATGCCAGAGCGATCGCACCCGGAATCAGAATCGCGATCGGATGCACTAATAAAATCAGAAAGCTGGCTAACACGACTTCTCGCTTTTCAATTTTGCGTCCCAAAAATTCGGGAGTGCGTCCCACCATTAATCCGGTAACAAACACTGCCAAAATCATATAAGCAAACAGATAGGAGGTTCCGGTGCCTTGTCCGCCCCAGACGATTTGCAGAAACATATTTGACAGCGTGACAAACCCACCACTAGGCATAAATGAATCGTGCAGGCTATTCACCGCACCCGTCATCGTGCCCGTCGTCGTAACCGCAAACAGTGCCGATTGCGCCCAGCCAAACCTAACTTCTTTGCCCTCTAAATTGGGAGCTTGACCGCCGAGGAGTGCGTTGACCGCAGGATTGCCTTGATATTCTCCGATCGCCGTCACCGCAATGAACACCACGTAGAGCGTAAACACCATTCCGTAGACTAACCAGGCTTGCTTGCGATTGTTAGCAAACACGCCGTAGGCATAAATCAAAGACGTAGGAATTGCTACCATTCCCACAATTTGAATCAGGTTAGTCAACGGATTTGGATTCTCAAACGGGTGAGCAGAGTTAATGGCAAAAAAGCCGCCGCCGTTTTCGCCAAGCTGCTTGATGATCTCATAGTGAGCCACCGGACCACGCGCGATCGCTTGACTTAGTGCAGGATCTTCTAACGTCGGCACGATCGCCGCACCTGCCAGAGTTTCGGGCACTCCTGACGCAATCAACACGATCGCCCCAACAATGCTAATCGGCAGCAAAATTCGCGTAATGGCGCGGATCAAATCGACATAAAAGTTGCCCAACGGTCTGCCCGTCAAGCCGCGAATAAAAGCAATGCCAACTGCCAGCCCCGTCGCTGCCGATGTGAACATATGATAGCCCAGCCCCAACATCTGGGAAGCATAGCTCATATAAGTTTCGCCAGAGTAATGCTGCTGATTGGTGTTGGTGATAAATGAAATGGTCGTGTGCAGCGCCGTGTCCCAAGTAGGGGCACCGATCGCGGTCGGGTTGAGGGGCAACCAACCCTGACTCATGATGATGAAAAACAGCAAGAGTGCCATCGCGATGTTGGTGTAAGCGATCGCTCGTGCATATTGCCAGCCCGTCATATTCTCTTTGGTTTGCACACCCACTAACGAGTAGAGAACTCGCTCAACGGGGTTCAAAATAGGATCGAGAAGCGTTCTTTGCTCTTGAAAGACGCGAGCCATATAGCCCCCCAGAAAGGGAGTAATCGCTACCACGATCAGCAGCGTTAATGCAATTTGAATCCATCCTTGAAGCATGGGTTCGTTAAACTCCAATACAATGAGTCTGAAATTTTAATCGGGTATGGGATTGCTAAAATTAAATCATTCACAATGATTATTAAATAGATTAATATCATCGAGTTGAATGATTGGCGTTGCAGAATGAGGGAATGAAATGGCTGTAGGGGTAGCGCCCCCGTGCCTACCCCTGACGGAGGGCAACCGCGGGGGGATTGCCCCTACCCAAATCATTTCTTCATTCAGCAATGCCATCGTTTTAGGTAATCGCCTAATCATTTACAAGGTTAATCATGGAAGATTTTATAAAAAACTACAAGGTATATTTTTTCGTTTATGTGACTTGTATATCTATCAAACTATCTTGAGGGCTGAAACGATTTAGCGCGTTTAGTTAACCTCTATACCTGGAAATATAGCGCGATCTAAACATCAACTAAACACTCAAATTAGACATAGACTTTCTGTATTGCGTTTTGAATAACTGATGCCACTGCTCAAATCGATCGCACGATTAAAATTTCTGCATCTCAACGAGATCTGGCTGACTGTCGGATTGTTTGCAGCGGTTGCAGGGCTAGAGTTTGCCACGCCATCAGACTACGTATTTAGCTATCTCTACATCGGCCCAATTCTGATCGTTAACGCTCGTTTTGGCAGAGTCGCCACCCTTATCGGCTGTCTACTCACCCTATTAAATGTGTGGGTTCCTAATGGTGATGTTGTGCGATCATCAATGGTCGCAAATCGGCTGATCGTGATATTAGCGCTGCTGGTGACGGGGTTTCTCAGCGATCGTAACCGTCTCTATCAAGAAAAGCTTTTACAGCAACAAGCAAAACTTCAAGCGCAAGAAAAAATCGCTAGCGTTCGAGAAGATTTTGCGTCTACTTTAACCCACGACTTAAAGACTCCATTATTGGGCGCGATCGAGACTTTAAACGCGCTTCAGCGTGAAGATTTTGGGCAAGTTTTACCGCTTCAACAAACCGTTTTGGCAACCATGACTCGCAGCCATCAGACCAGCTTGCAGCTAGTCGAAACGCTTGTAGATATCTATCGCAATGATATAGAAGGGTTAACGCTGCAACTCGCGCCGATCGATTTAGTCAAAATTGCCGAAGACGTAGTATCCACTTTAAGGACGTTGGCATCCAGTCGCCGCGTTCATATTTCATTTAGCTATGGCACTTCAGACTTCCGCAAGTTTCTTTGGGTGAATGGCGATGCATTCCAGCTTCAACGAGTCTTTGCCAACCTCTTGACCAATGCCATTAACCACTCACCGCGAGGCGGCAAAATAGAAGTGGTTTTAGACGCAGGTTCTTCTTACCAAACGATCAAAATTATCGATATCGGAGCCGGGATCACCCCCGAAGAACTGCCCTATTTGTTTGAGCGATTTTATCAAGGGTGCAGCGATCGTCAAGCCAGAGGTTCTGGGTTGGGGTTATATCTAACTCGCCAAATTATCGACGCGCACAACGGTACAATCTGGGCAGAGAACTATGTGCCTCACGGGGCACTGTTTGCGTTTCGTCTGCCCGTTTTGCCGTTTCAACCGTCTTTGTTAAACTGAAATGCTCTCTGATCCCCTGCGAATCCTCTTAGCCGAAGACGACGAACTCTTCCGGCTTGGTTTAAGAATGTGTCTGCAACAAGAGCCAGGGCTAGAAATCATCGCAGAAGCAGAAGATGGTGAAACGACGGTCGAGTTGGCAAAGCAGCATCAGGTCGATATTGTGTTGTTAGACATTGGCTTACCTGGAATTGGTGGAGTTGAGGCGTGTCGTCAAATCAAACAGCAGCAGCCTGATCTGTCGATCTTGGTGTTGACCTCCCGCACTCAAAAATCTCTGATTCATCGCTTAATCGAGGCAGGAGCGCAAGGCTATTGTCTCAAAGGAATTGATTCTAAAACGCTGATTTTAGCCATTCGCTCAGTCGCCGCTGGGGCATCGTGGTGGGATTCAACGGCGACCACTGAGATTCGGGATCGGTTTGAAAATAACCCAGCCATGACGATCGCAGAACCCCCCCCATCTGCAAACCCTTTAACTCGTCGTGAACAAGAAATTCTCGCCCTCATAGCATCTGGCAAAACCAATCAGGGAATTGCTGAAATGCTCTACATTGCTCCGGGCACGGTCAGAGTTCATGTTCATGCGATTTTGCACAAGCTGAAGGTGCCCGATCGAACTCAGGCAGCGATCTTTGCCATTCAAAAAAAATTAGTGGCGAAAGATTTGCTATCAGATCAATAGCCCTCGGACTTACGCAAACCTCGGAGGTTCTAACCAAAAATCAAGCATTGTGACCGACAGAGTGGCTTAAACCTCCGAGGTTTTGGTCAAAGGATTTCTGAGGCGACGATCGCTCACCCAAACCCGTTAGCATAGCGACAGCATTAGGAAACAAACCGTGATTACTCTCCCTCAAACAACATCTTGGGCAAAGGCGATATTGCACACCGCAAAAGGGTTTGAGCCATCTCCACTCGCGGTTTTGTCAGGGGCAATTCCGGCAGGCTTGCGCGGGTCGCTCTACCGCAACGGGCCCGGACGGCTGGAACGTAACGGGCAGCGCGTCGGACACTGGTTTGATGGAGACGGGGCAATTCTCGGCGTTCACTTCACTGATGCAGGGGCAGCGGGCGTTTATCGCTATGTGCAATCTGCCGAATATCAAGCCGAAGAACAAGCGGGGCGATTTATCTATGGAGGCTATGGGATGAACCCGCCGGGAGCCTTTTGGGAACGGTTTAAGCCTACGAAAAATGCGAGCAATACATCGGTGTTGGCGTTGTCTGGCAGTTCCCAAAGCGATCGACTCCTTGCCCTCTGGGAAGGTGGACATCCTTACGCACTTGATCCAGAAACATTAGAGACTCGTGGGCTTGACGATTTAAACGGGTTGCCCAAGTCGCTGCCGTTTTCTGCCCATCCCAAACGTGACTCGAAAACAGGCGATATCTACAATTTTGGGGTGAGCTTTGGCAAAGCGGCAACGCTCAATGTCTATCGCGTGGATGCTAACGGCACACTCAAACAAAAAAACAGCGTTGAGCTAGACGGGTCGCCATTGATTCACGATTTTGTGATGGCGGGGCGCTATCTGATCTTCTTCATTCCGCCCGTGCGATTGAATGTGGTGCCTCTGCTGCTCAAGCTCAAAAGTTTTAGTGACTCATTTCAGTGGAAGCCAGAGCAGGGAACACAAATTTTAGTCTTCGATCGCCACTCTCTAGAATTAGTGAGCCGAGGTGAAACACAGCCTTGGTATCAGTGGCATTTTGGCAACGGCTTTCTTAACGCTGATGGAAACGCAGTGATTGACGTGATTCGATATGATAACTTCAACACAAATCAATATCTAAAAGAAGTCGCAACAGGTGAAACTCACACGTCATCTAAGTCAACGCTGTGGCAAGTTCGATTAAATCCGCTAACCGGAAACGTAGTCGAGACGTATGAATTGCTCGATCGCTCCTGTGAGTTCCCAGTAGTGAACCCTCAAGAAGTTGGTGAATTTAATCGCACCACCTATTTATTGCTCCATCGTCAAGGCGTTGACTCGACTCAAGACTTTTTTGGCGCGATCGCTCGTTTCGACCAAAAAACTGGAGATCTGATGGAAGCTGATTTAGGTGAAAATCGATATCCAATAGAGCCGATTTATGCTCCCGATGCTGAGAACCCCGATCAAGGCTGGATTGTCACAGTCGTTTATGATGGCGGACTCGATCGCAGCGAAGTTTGGATATTCAACAGCGATCATCTTAATGATCAGCCTGTTTGTCGTCTAGCATTGCCCGAAGTGATCCCGCTAGGGTTTCATGGCACCTGGAAACCTGCTTAAGATTCTTCTGGCTCGATATATACGGTCACGGCAGCAACTGCGATCAGCATCTCGTCATTTTTGTCGTTAAATTCTGCGATCGCTCGCCCCTGCACCACCATGCCACCTGCTGTAACGGTGAGCGTTTTTCGTCCGAAGGGCAAAACCGCCAACACCTCCGCCTCTCGAACTTTTTCGGGGTAAGGCACCGCCACCTGAACTTCGACGATCATTTGATCGGGGTGATCTAAACCTGCGACTTCCCAAATACCGGGGAGGGCATTGTGCGCGATCGCGTTTCTGACAGCACGAGCCGCCGCAACGGTGGGTTCTTGCCCATGTTGATCGACTCCCATTCCCATCTCAATGACGAAGCGTTTTCGAGCCACAGGTTTCTCGTCCTAAAGCTAATGATTTGACTATCCTACAGGAGCGCAATCAAGCAAACAGCGCTTTTACAGAAATGCTGAACCCCTGCAAAATCGCTTGAGTGCTGACGGTTTCTGCTTCTGCAAATATCAGCCATTTTTGCGGCGTGACAATGATCACAAGCAACGTTTCAGGAAACAACAGCCAGACTTCTTGGCAGCTTGATCGCAAATATTCTCGTGCCTTTGCAAATAACGCTTCGGCGCTATCATCAGGCGAAGCCACTTCTGCAATTAATGGAAAGCTTTGAGGAAACATGGCTGGCTCTCCAAATTGCTGAATCAGTTCAGCCGTTAAATAAGCCACATCAGGACGATGCTTCTGTTTATCAGTTTGGCAAGTGGCTTCTGTGTAAGCTTTTCCCCCTTGCCCACTAGAAAAACCATAGCTTCTCCATTCGGCTGCCAGAGCTGCTTGCGCCGAACTGTGTTTAAGGGTCATTCCTGTCTTCTCAATCAGTTTTCCATCGACGTATTCCATGCCTTCTGGCAAGTCGGCTTCTAGTTCTGGTGAAGGGGCGAGTGCAGTGGATGCAGTCATCATGGCTGTAATCTGCCTTTCTGAATGTGCCCCTCTATTATGGATGCAGCTACAAACAGAAATTCGTTGGGGTAGAATCTATAAACTTTAGGATTTGTCTGTAGGTGTGGTTTTGTCGCAATCTTCTGCTTATCTACTGGTGTCTCATGGAAGCCGAGATCCCCGTCCGCAAAGGGCGATCGCCCGACTTGCTCAACGAGTGCAGCACAAAATGCAATCCGATGCTCTAGTTGGGGCGGCTGTTTTAGAATGCGCTCCGCTGCCGCTACATGAGCAAATTCAGCAGTTTAGTCAAACGGCGATCGCTCAAAATATTCGTCATATTCAAATCGTGCCGCTCTTCTTGATTCCAGGCGTTCATGTGATGGAAGATATTCCAGAACAGGTCAAAATTGCTCAAGAAACGTTAGGAGAGACGGTGACGATCTCCCTATCTCCTCACATCGGCACCCATCCAGGTATGGAGAATCTTCTAGCTGACCGTCTCGCTCAAAGTTCTGCCAATGCTTATATTTTGCTGTCACATGGCAGTCGGCGATCGGGAGGCAATCAACCCGTTGAGACGTTAGCATCCAAATTAGAAGCGGTTTCGGCGTATTGGTCAGTGGCTCCTAAGCTAGAAGCCCGTCTGCAAGAATTGGCTCAGTCAGGACATCAAAAAATTGCAATTTTGCCTTACTTTTTGTTTGCTGGAGGGATCACAGACACGATCGCTCAAGCGGTTGAGCAACTGTCTCACCAGTTTCCATTAGAGATTGACCTGGCGGCACCGCTAGAAGTGAGCGATCAACTGGCTGACCTGGTTTTAGATTTGAGTCTGCATTCCTCAAAAGAGATGACGGCGAATTCATCTCTGTAATTATTTTGTCTTAATCGGTATCTGAGACTGCAACTTTTGCGCCGCTAACTGTTTAGCGTTAATGACAGTATTCGTCTACTCAATTCTCTAACTGCCTGATTTGATGACTCTTAACTCTGATGCCGCTGTCATGTCCAACAAGCCAAAGTGCTTGGGCAAAGTTTATTTGGTGGGTGCGGGACCCGGCGATCCGGGCTTGATGACGCTCAAAGGCAAAAGCTTACTAGAGTGTGCGGATGTCGTCGTTTATGATGCGTTGGTCAGTGCGCCGATTTTGGCAATGATTAACCCCAACGCCGAGCAAATCAGCGCAGGCAAGCGACGAGGACGGCACTCAATGGTGCAAGAAGAGATTACGCAAGTGTTGGTTGATAAAGCTAAGACTGCGGCGATCGTGGTGCGTCTCAAAGGCGGCGATCCCTTCGTGTTTGGTCGCGGAGGCGAAGAGATGCAGGATCTCGTAAAAGCTGGGGTTCCCGTCGAGGTGATTCCAGGAGTGACTTCTGGCATTGCGGCTCCTGCTTATGCTGGCATTCCGCTGACTCATCGGTCTCATAGCTCGTCGGTAACGTTTGTGACGGGGCACGAAGAAGCCGGAAAATATCGCCCTGCGGTGAATTGGCAAGCGATTGCCCACGGGTCTGAAACGATCGTCATCTACATGGGCATTCACAATTTGCCCTACATCACGGGTCAGCTTCAACAAGCAGGGTTGAGTGCCAAAACGCCGATCGCCTTAGTTCGTTGGGGCACCCGACCCGAACAAGAAGAATTAATTGGCACCTTGGAGACGATCGCCGCCCAAGTCGAAGCGAAAGGATTTGGGGCACCCGCGATCGCCGTAATTGGCAACGTGGTCAACCTACACGAAACTCTATCTAGCTGCCGCCCACAATTTTTAGGTGGATAAAGTTTGACCTCAGCAGTTCTCACTATCATTAAGACAGCCAAGGTTTTTGATGGGTCGGTATGTCTGCTAAAGATGCATTTCACGAAACCGTTGAATCATGCTCTACTTCCCTCCTAGCTTCCTTTCTCGCTTTCCTTGGTTTTGTCAGTCAAGCGGGTCAAAGCTCTTCAACGTGGCGAGTTCAGGCGTTTGTTAGATATTAAAAGTTGCAAAGAATAGGAACGCAAAAACTCTATGCTTACAACTGATAGAAGCGACATAGTTGTTAAGAGCATAAAAATCAAAGGTGCCCATTTAGGAAAGTAAATAATGTCTTGAAAATAGTAGTAACAAAAGAAGGAATGAATAAGCCATAAAGCGAAGGAATGTTTACCCAAGTAAGCAAACAATCTAGACCAGCGAAGTATTACAATTGCCCTGATAGAAAAATAAATAAAAAAAGGCACAATCAAAAAATCATAAGAAAACCCACTGGTTTTGAGGAAGAAACACAGAGATAGCCAAGAAAAAACCCAAATCCATCCAGATTTATCAATATATTCAATAAATTGGCTCTCAAAAAACTTCGACCTAGCACATATTATTCCCAGTGCAAATGATGTCTGCCAAAATATAAAACCGAACTTTCCATAAGCGCTAACGTGAGAACTCAGAGAGAATAAAAACAAGCTTGCAAAGACGACCAAAGTAACATTGGTAGCTGCCAACTTAGCATAGAGAGGAAATAAGAACAGAAGTGTAAATACAAAGATTCGGACAAACCACCATTCACCATTATATGTGGATTCCCAACCGACAAAATTTGCTATAAAGATCATCGGTTCCACAGAATAACGGACTTGCTCTGAGTGCCAAAGAGTTACCTTTGGGAAGAAAAGGATTCCAATAGGCACAAAGATTACAAAATACAACCAGTAGGTGAAATAGAATTCCTTCACTTTCACTAGTGAATACGTTAAAGCTGATTTATTAGACCGAAGAAATCCTAAATACATTCCATAGCCCGACAAGAACAGGAACATTGAAACACATATGCCGCCAAACATCCCTATGGGTGCTTCTACATTAAAAAAAGGAATTAGGGGAATATAATTGTTTCCGTTTAGAAACCGATCTTCAAAAGGATATAGATGATGGGCAAACATTAAACAAATTGCTGTACCTTTAGCAATGTTTGTCTGCTCTTTTTTAAATTCCATAGAAATTGCCTTAACAATTAGGTTTCGACAGCTAAGTTCTGTGCCTTATGAGTGATATACCAATCGATAATAGTTTCAAACTCCAGTAGATCTACGGAGTTCACTGAAGCTTTATATTATTGATTAGCTTTCCTTTAGATGTGCAACGCGAGGTCATTGCAGAATGGAAGAGAAACTAGCGCGATATCGGCAGATTGTGCAACGCAAGCTTCTAGACTACGCCCAAGTCAAACCCTCTTATGGTGATGTTGAAGTAGAAACGGTTTTTGATACAGAACGTGACCACTATCAGATTATGCACGTTGGTTGGAACCAGGAGCGCTTAATCCATGCTTGTACAATTCACATCGATATCAAAGGTGGAAAGATCTGGCTCCAATGGAATAGTACAGAAAGAGAGATCGCGGAAGATTTGGTAGCGGCTGGAGTGCCCAAAGAAGATATCGTGCTGGGATTTCAATCGCCATTTATGCGGCAGTTTACCGATTATGCAGTGAGTTAGAACCGTTCCTTTAGCGATCGCCATTCACCCCATGAAAATCAGACAAGCCACTCAACAAGATGCCTCTGAAATCATGAAGTTGTTCTATGAAACCATTCATGCAATTAATATCAGAGACTATTCTCAAGAACAAGTTAACGCTTGGGCACCTGACACCATGACCGTAGACAAATGGGTAAAACGACAAGACACGAAACAGACCTTTGTCGCTGACCATAACGGGAAAATTATTGGGTTTGCAGAGTTTGAACCTGATGGTCATATCGATTGTTTCTACACTCACAAAGACTTTCAGGGTCAGAGTGTGGGAACGCAATTATTGGATACGATCGTCACTCAAGCCACTCAACTACAACTGTCTCGCTTATTTGTTGAAGTCAGCATTACCGCCCGTCCCTTTTTTGAACATCGGGGATTTGCGATCGTCAAACCTCAAGAAGTCGAGTGTCGAGGAGTCAAACTGATAAACTTTGTGATGGAGCGTCACTTATCGTAAGAGCGCTAAATTCTCTAGCTCTCAGCGTTGGTTAAACGATTCACGAATTCAATGTGTTCTGGTGAACTTAACCCGTTTTGTAAAACACTCAAAACCTGTTGCATATCGCCTTCAAGTAATGCTGGAATAGACAATTGCAACCCAGGAAATATCTGGCTATTAATCGCTCCCCTTTCGTCAGGTAAAAGAGAGACATATTCGTCGTCTTGCAAACTAAACCAATCCAATTTTTGATCAAATACTTGCCAGACAATATACTCCTGAATGCCATTGCGACGATAGACTCGTTTTTTATCTCGAAGGTCAATCGCAACACTACTCGCGGCAATTTCTGCAACCAGTTCTGGCGCTCCCTCAATGTAGCCATCGGTGCTGATGCGCGATCGTCCTCCAACACCAGCGTCGATCAACAAAACAGCATCAGGCTGCGGTTCATTATCGCTATCAAGCCGTACTGTTGGGTTGTCTCCTAATCGCACACCCGGCGTTGCCACTTTGTAGTTTCCCAGCCAAATCATCAAATTTGCGTGCGGCTCGGCGTGGGGTTCAAAGCGCAGGGGAGATGCCATGTAAACAATTCCTTCGATTAATTCAGCTTTTTTCAAGTTAGGCATTGCACAATAACGTCGCTCAAACTCAGTGCGAGTTAGGCGATCGCCGTTCTCTAAAGGAGGCAATTGCAGTTTAGAGAATGTGAACCCTGAAGAAGTCATGGCATCAGCGTTAAGAAGATTGATTCTATTATCGGTGATCACTATCAGCGATCCTGGTGAATATCAGACAATAGATGAAGTTGGATTATTAGGTTGCTCAAGAATTGTCTTCTCAAATTGATCTCTCTGTCGAAGAAACCCCCGATCGCCTCGATCGCTATCTCGCTGATCAAGTTACCGATTTGTCTCGATCTCGCCTGCAAAAGCTGATTGAGCAAGGTCATGTGCAGGTAAATGGCGAAGTTTGCACGTCTAAAAAGCTGGAGGTGAAATTGGGCGATCGCATTCAAATCGACATTCCCGCAGCCCAACCGTTAGCACTGCAAGCCGAAGACATTCCCCTCGACATTCTCTACGAAGACGACTCGTTGCTGATTCTCAATAAACCTGCGGGGTTAGTCGTGCATCCCTCTGCCGGACACGAGGCAGGAACGATGGTCAACGCACTCTTAGCTCACTGTCCGACCCTGCCAGGAATTAACGGAGTGCAGCGTCCCGGCATCGTCCATCGACTGGATAAAGACACCACAGGCGCGATCGCCGTTGCCAAAACCGAGCAAGCCTTTCACCATTTGCAAGAGCAATTTCGGACCAAAATCGCACGGCGAGATTATTTAGCGATCGTCTACGGTGCGCCGCCTCAAGAAAAGGGCACAATCGATCAGCCGATCGGACGGCACCCCGTCGAGCGTCAAAAAATGGCAGTTGTGCCCGCAGAGAAAGGACGGCGAGCCATCACTCACTGGCACGTGAAGGAACGCTTAGGAAATTTTACGCTGATGGAGTTTGAACTTGAAACCGGGCGAACCCATCAAATTCGAGTTCACAGTGCTTTTATGGGGCATCCAATCGTCGGTGATCAAGTCTACGGGTCGGGGCGCAAATCTGTAAATGTGAACCTTCCAGGGCAAGCCCTGCACGCTTGGCGATTGCGCCTCAGACATCCGCTCACAGAAGAATGGGTGGTGGCGATCGCGCCTTTACCATTCACATTCACAAAGCTGTTAGAAGTGTTGAAACGGAGACTGTGAACTAGATGCTCATCACTACCACCTCTGAAATCTCAGAAACCTTGTTACAAAACTACAGAAAACTTTATAGAGTAGCAGTTGAGCTTAAACTCAAAAAGCCCTTCTAGAAGCTATTTTCAGCCGTATTGAAAAACTATTAACTTAAAGCAAATTTACTAATAAACTTGCGATTGTGTGATTCTCGACAGAAAAAGAGCTTTTTGATCGACACCAAAGCTTTACCTTGCCTGGGTTTGAGGATTTGTATTGCTAGACTGGATGCAACTCAACAATTTGTAACAAATAATGTCCTTGCAGCGTTGTAAAACTAATTTGAAGGGTAAAAACAACAGATGAAGCTCATCTAACCACTGACAAATCAGGGTTCTTGCCTTCTCATAATAAAAACGAAATTTTCTCAGATTTCTAAACGTTGCTTCATAAGCTGTTTATCAACAAGTGTTAAGAAGTGACGTAAATGAGAAGACAGCTTGAAATAATCAGATTGGGTTTTCACCCTTTTGTCTGAATCATCACCAGTCTCAAAGATGGCTCGATCGAGTCCTTCGAGTTCTAAGTTAAACGAACCAACTTCCAGTAATTAGGAGAAACATTCATGCTAGACGCATTCGCTAAGGTAGTCTCTCAGGCTGATGCCAAAGGTGAGTTTTTGAGCAGCTCTCAGCTAGATGCTCTGTCTGGTCTTGTCAAAGACGGCAGCAAGCGTTTAGACACCGTTAACCGCATGACCAGCAATGCTTCCGCGATCGTCACCAACGCAGCGCGCGCATTGTTTGCCGAGCAACCTCAGCTAATCTCCCCCGGCGGCAACGCTTACACCAACCGTCGCATGGCTGCTTGCCTCCGCGACATGGAAATCATCTTGCGCTATGTGACCTACGCAACCCTAGCTGGAGACGCAAGCGTTCTTGACGATCGCTGCCTCAACGGTCTGCGTGAAACCTACCAAGCATTGGGCGTTCCCGGCGGTTCTACGGCTGCTGGCGTTCAAAAAATGAAAGAAGCTGCAATTCAGTTGGTTGGCGACACCAACGGAATCACCAAAGGCGATTGCTCGGCGCTGATGTCTGAAGTGTCTAGCTACTTCGACCGCGCTGCTGCTGCTGTTGCTTAATTGCAATTAGTCACAGATTCGCTTGCGCTCTAGCGGTAGAGCCAAACGCCAGAACCTTGTCCTAATAACAACAGACACCTTTTAGGGAGATATTGACTCATGAAGACCCCGATTACTGAAGCGATCGCAGCAGCCGATACCCAAGGTCGTTTCCTCGGCAACACCGAACTGCAAGCAGTCAATGGTCGCTTTGAGCGCGCTGCTGCCAGCATGGAAGCGGCTCGTTCGTTGACCAACAACGCTCAAAAACTAATTGACGGTGCAGCTCAAGCTGTTTACCAGAAATTCCCGTACACCACCCAAATGCAGGGTTCTCAGTATGCTGCGGGTCCCGAAGGCAAAGCCAAGTGCTCTCGTGACATCGGCTACTACCTCCGCATGGTGACCTATTGTTTGGTTGCTGGTGGCACCGGACCCATGGACGAGTATCTGATTGCTGGTTTGGATGAAATCAACCGCACTTTTGACCTCGCTCCTAGCTGGTATGTAGAAGCTCTGAAGAACATCAAAGCTAGCCACGGTTTGGGCGGTCAAGCTGCTAACGAAGCTAACACCTACATCGACTACGCGATCAACGCCCTGAGCTAACAGTGCGTCTTGCCCGGAAAGGTATCGCGACCCGTCGGCTCCGGCTGACTGTTGTTTACCTTTCCGGGCATTGTTTTATCTAGGGTTACTCCAGGTTTGAGTGCTTGAGTATAAATTCAACGATAAAAATCAAATCGGGAGTGATTAAGTTGGCGATTCGGCTCTCGGCAAATCTTCGCCAAGCTGCTGACGACTGAACGCTGACGACACCGCTACATATAAACGTTCGCCGTTTACTTAGGAGTCTTGATCGATGGCTATTACAACCGCAGCAGCGCGTTTAGGAACCTCGCCCTTCGCGGAAACCAGTCAGGTTGAGTTGCGCTCACCCTGGACAAAAGAAGATGTTGAAAATGTGATTCGGGCGGTTTACCGTCAGGTGTTGGGCAACGACTACATCATGAAGTCTGAGCGTCTCACCAGTGCAGAATCGCTCTTGCGCGACGGTCAAATCACGGTCAGAGAATTCGTCCGGTTTGTTGCCAAGTCTGAACTATATAAAACCAAGTTTCTCTACGGCAATTTTCAAACCAGAGTCATCGAACTCAACCACAAGCACTTATTGGGTCGAGCACCGTTTGATGAATCTGACGTGGTTCGTCACCTCGATATCTACGAACAACAAGGGTTTGATGCTGAAATCGATTCTTATATCGACTCGGCAGAATATCAGGCAAGCTTTGGCGACAACGTGGTGCCTTACTACCGCGGCTTCCAGTTTGAGACGGGCGCGAGAACGATCGGGTTCACCAATATGTTTCGGCTCTATCGCGGTTATGCCAACAGCGATCGTGCTCAATCAGAAGGCTCAAAGTCTCGCCTCGCTCGTGGGTTAGCTCAAAACACGGCAACCATTATCCAAGAGCCTTCGAGTGGGGCTGGCTGGTCACACTACGTCGCTTCGAGCGATTCGGCTCCTAACAAGTGTTTGGGCGGCTCTTTTGGTGAGAGCGGTCGCATTTACCGAGTCGTTGCGGCTGGCATCCGGGGTGGTGGCTATCCTGAAGTGCGTCGCAGCAGCACCGCTTATCTAGTGCCTTACGAGCAGTTGTCTCAAAAGATGCAGCAGATTCAGCGCACAGGCGCAAAGATCGTCAGCATCACGGTGGCATAAGAATTTTTGAGCTTTGAATTTTGGATTGGAGCTTTCTAATTCAAAATTCAAAGCTAACCACTTTTTACTTTAAAACTCGTTAGAGGAGATTGCGATCGATGCTTGGTCAAACCGCAGTGGGTAGCGCAGCAAATACGACTTCTGGAAGCCGGATATTTCGCTACGAAGTGGTGGGTTTGCGTCAAAATGACCAGACCGACCAGATGAATTATCCCATCCGCAACAGTGGCAGTGTGTTTATCACGGTGCCCTACAGCCGCATGAACGACGAGATGCAGCGCATTTTGCGGATGGGTGGCAAAATTGTCAACATTACGCACCTCGAAGTGGATGAGAGCGACCATACTCTCGCCAAGGCTAAGCGATAAGAAATTCTTACAGAGAACGGCGATTTAACCTGACTCATAACCTCTATGCTGCCATTACTTAACGTCACTCCCAAAACTCAAAATCAGCGAGTTGCTGGTTACGATGTGCTGGATGAGGATGATCCTCAAATCTATCGACTCAGTGATGCTAAAAGCGTTGACGAAGTGGATGCTCTAATCTGGGCAGCCTATCGTCAAATTTTTGGTGAACATCTGATTTTAGATAGCTATCGCCAGCCCTTTCTAGAATCGCAACTGCGAAACCGCCAAATCTCGGTATCAGAATTGATCCGAGGGCTGGGCAAATCTGAGGTCTACCGGGAATTAGTTGGCGAAACCAATTCTAACTATCGTCTGGTAGACATCACCTTTAAGCGCTTTTTAGGTCGATCGAGCTACGGCAAAGACGAGCAGATCGCGCAATCGATCGTCATCGCCACCCAAGGGCTACACGGCTTTATCGACACCGTGGTCGATGGAGACGAATATCGCCAAGCGTTTGGCTCTGACATCGTGCCTTATCAGCGTCGGCGCATGGAAGGTCGTCCCTTCAATCTGTCAAACCCTCGCTATGGCGATTTTTGGCGCAACCGTCTCTTAGAGCGCGAACTGGCAACCCGTTCTTACTATCAAGTGCGGACTTACAGTTCGGGTGATTTAGACAAGCAGGTGATTCGTCAGGCGATTCCGATGACCTTCCTCAACATGGCACAGGGAATTCTCACGCCTCAACTAAACTATCAGCGCGATGTTGCCAGAGCCACTTCTAGCAATGTCAAAGTGCCTGACAGCAGCCGTAGCGCGACAACTTCCGCTCAAACGGTGAAGCGAACAGCCGTGTCATTGCCCTATCGCTATATCCCTGGCAATCCCAAAGTTTAAAGGACTTATTCCTCCAAACAACCCTTCATTCTGCGTCCGCTATGTCAATTCCTTTGCTCGAATACAATCCCGCCTCGCAAAATCAGCGTGTTGCTGGCTACGAAGTTCCTAGCGAAGATAC
>JAYVFW010000517.1:0-2859 GCA_043772715.1 Phormidesmis sp.
GAGGGATTAGAAATCACCGATCGCAGTGACACAGTAAGGATGTCGATCGTAAATTTGGGAGTAACTATGGTAGCTTCGACTCCACTAAAAGGCTTAGACCTCGTTGACTGTGCAAGAGCCAATGCCAAACAAGGTGTTGAAACGACCGCGCATCTCTGTGGCTATGGCAAAGACCTCAACACCTTTCGGCACGAACTCGAAAAAGCCTGCCAGCATATGGGCGTAGAGTTTCACGAATTAAGTGACTTGATCAAAGATCAATCGCCATTAATGCAGATGGAAGGAGAAATCGTGGCTCCTGACACGGCTTCTGAGCTTTAAACGATTATTCTCTAACTCGCTCTTTGAGTTGCGAGGTTAAACTAGATACAATCGTCGCTCTGAGAAGCCATTCTCATGACCGCGAGGTTGAGTCACCGCAGAGAGAAGGCAAGCAATAGACTATGAAAGGCTCCTGGAACAAGGCATCAGCGCGACGAACTTCCCCCAAACAGACGGCTGCTACCAAAATGGTCATGCTTGGCTGGGTGATTGCCCAGAGCATTATGATTGGTACGCCTGCGATCGCACAATCCACCCGTGACCCTCTGAGCTATAGTCAATTGCTCAAAAAAATCGATGCGGGTGAAGTCACAAAAGTTGAAATTGACGAAGCGCAAAAAACCGCCAGAGTCAAACTAGAAGGGCAGAAACCCAACGATCCGTTGATAGAAGTGCCCTTGCTGGAGCGCAACCCTGAACTGATTGAGCGTTTGAGAAACAACAAAGTCAACTTTGACTCTCAGCCCACGGCTGACAATAGCGTGATCATGGGCTTGGTGGCAAATCTGCTGCTGTTTATGCTGCTGATTGCAGGTCTGCTGCTGATTTTGCGACGATCGACCAACTCCTCTGGGGGCGGCCCTGGTCAGGCGATGAGTTTTGGCAAGTCTCGCGCTCGGTTCCAAATGGAAGCCAAAACAGGAGTCACGTTTGATGATGTGGCAGGCATCGAAGAAGCGAAAGAAGAGCTGCAAGAAGTCGTCACCTTTTTGAAAAAGCCTGAGCGTTTTACGGCAATAGGTGCCCGGATTCCTAAAGGAGCCTTGTTGATTGGGCCGCCTGGAACGGGTAAGACGCTGCTGGCAAAAGCGATCGCAGGGGAAGCTGGTGTTCCGTTTTTCTCAATCTCTGGATCTGAATTCGTCGAAATGTTCGTGGGCGTAGGTGCATCTCGCGTTCGTGACTTATTCAAGAAAGCCAAAGAGAATGCGCCTTGCATTGTGTTTATCGATGAAATTGATGCCGTCGGTCGTCAGCGTGGCACCGGAATTGGTGGCGGCAACGATGAGCGAGAGCAAACCCTCAACCAGTTGCTGACCGAGATGGACGGCTTTGAAGGCAACACGGGCATTATAATTATTGCCGCGACAAATCGTCCCGATGTCCTCGATTCTGCCTTGCTGCGTCCGGGTCGCTTCGATCGCCAAGTCAATGTTGATTTGCCCAGTTATAAAGGGCGGCTGAGAATTTTAGACGTTCACGCCCGCAACAAAAAGCTTTCTCCAGAAGTCTCAATGGAAACGGTTGCCCGTCGCACTCCTGGCTTTTCTGGTGCCGAGTTAGCCAATCTGCTTAACGAGGCCGCGATTCTGACCGCACGTCGCCGCAAAGATGAGATTACTTCCCTAGAGATCGATGACGCGATCGACCGTATCACGATCGGTCTGACGCTCACACCTCTACTCGACAGCAAGAAAAAACGCCTGATCGCCTATCACGAGGTCGGTCACGCTCTGCTGATGACGTTGTTGAAAAATTCTGACCCGCTCAACAAAGTCACGATTATTCCCCGATCGGGCGGCATTGGTGGGTTTGCCCAGCAAGCCTTTAACGAAGAAATGATCGACAGCGGACTCTACACGCGATCGTGGATGACCGATCGCATCACCATGTCTCTGGGCGGTCGAGCGGCTGAAGAAGAAATCTTTGGCGAATCCGAAGTGACAGCGGGGGCGAGTGGCGATATCAGAGCCGTAGCTGACTTGGCGCGAGAGATGGTAACTCGTTATGGAATGTCTGACATGGGTTTGGTTGCCCTTGAAGGTTCCTCTTCGGGCGAAGTTTTCTTGGGTCGCGGTCTTTCGCCCCGATCAGAATATTCTGAAGAGATGGCAAACCAAATCGATGAACAGGTGCGATCGATCGCCATGCAGTGCTATGCAGAAGCCCGTCGCCTGATTCGTGACAATCGCCCTCTGGTTGATCGCTTAGTCGAGATGCTGTTAGAGCAGGAAACGATCGAGGGCGATCAGTTCCGCAAGATCGTGGCAGACTATCGCGAAACGCTGCAAACCGCAGATGTCGCTGGCTAATCGATCGGTGAATAGTGACTCGTTCGGTGATAATAAACGTTTGATTTATTGATTGAGCGACCCACTATTCACGATTTCGAGGTTTTATATGACGAGCGATCGGATTCAGCCTAAACTGATTATTCACGGCGGGGCAGGTAGCTCTTTAAAAGGCAAAGGCGGAGCCGAAGCCGTTCGACAGTCGCTCTATCAGGTGATTGAGGAGGTCTATCGCTTGCTGCAAGCAGGGGCAACGGCTCAAGCTGCTGTCGTGCGAGGCTGTCAGCTTTTAGAAGACGATTCGCGATTTAATGCGGGCACAGGCTCGGTGCTGCAATCAGATGGGCAGATTCGCATGAGCGCCGCCTTGATGGATGGCACGACTCAAAAGTTTAGTGGCGTGATCAATACCGCTCGTGTCAGACATCCGATCGACCTGGCATTATTTTTGCAAGATTTTGACGATCGCATTCTCTCAGATTACGGCTCGGCTGAACTGCTGCGAGAATTGCAGATTCCGCTTTAT
>JAYVFW010000518.1:0-2859 GCA_043772715.1 Phormidesmis sp.
GGGGAAATATTGATTTCCGTCCACCACTTCACAGCGATCGCTGTCTGCTAAAACGGCACCGTTCCAGATTGCTTTGGGCATAATTTTTCGTCACTTCACAAACGCTGCTTTCATGGTAGTCAGATAACCTGTTCTTTAGCTGCCTTCTGGCTCAAACAGTAGACGAAATTGATTCTGGCTCTGCAAAGTTACGCACGATCGCGGGTGACGCTAGGGTGAGGTCAGCAGGGTGAAGAATTTAAGGAATAATAAGTCAACAGGTTTCAGGAGGTATTTGTAATGAACCGTTCTGCTGTGCTTCGATCGTCAGAGTATGAATCCGTTGAGTCGTTGCCCGATGTGTGGGCGATCGTGGCTCAACGATTTGCCAATATTACGGCGGTTTATGACCCTCACGCCAAGCCAGAAGTCAAGATGACTTATGCTGACTTGTATCAAAAAATACAGCAGTTCGCCTCTGGTTTACAGGCTCTAGGCATTCAAGCCGTGACGGACGCAATTCCGCTGCGGGTGGCGTTGTTCGCAGATAACAGCCCACGTTGGATGATTGCGGATCAAGGCGTGATGAGATCGGGCGCAGCCGATGTGGTGCGCGGTGCTCAAGCAGACCCCGACGAATTGCTGTTTATTCTCAAAGATAGCGGGGCGATCGCGCTGATAGTCCAAGACTTAGATCTGCTCAAAAAACTTCGTTCTGGCTTAAACGATCTGCCGATTCAGTTTGTGATTGTGCTGTCTGATCAGACTCCTGCTGATGAATCGCTAAAAATAATCTCCTTCTCACAGGTTTTAGAGTTGGGTGCAAATCACTCGCTTCAGCCCGTTGATCAAAATCGCCAAACCCTCGCCACGTTGATGTATACCTCCGGCACAGGGGGAACCCCAAAAGGCGTAATGCTGAGTCATGGAAATCTGCTCTCGCAGGTGACGGGTGCCGCCGCCGTTGTCCAACCTCAACCGGGAGAAAAAGTTCTCAGCATTCTACCGATTTGGCACGCTTACGAACGGGCGTTTGAATATTTTATTTTCTCTAATGGCTGCACTCAGATCTACACGACAATTCGTCACGTTAAAAAAGATCTTAAAGATTATCAGCCTCACTATATGGTGGGCGTTCCCCGGCTGTGGGAATCGATTTATGAAGGCATTCAGAAACAATTTCGTGAGCAGCCCGCTAACAAGCAAAAGCTGGTGAATTTTCTTCTGAGCGCAAGTCATCAGTTTGTGATGGCACGTCGAACGGCGATGGGGTTGAATCTCGATCGTCCGAATCCTTCCGTTTTAGAACGCACCGCCGCAACGCTGAAAATGTCTGCACTGGCGGGAGTTCACCAACTGGGAGACAAATTAGTTTATCAAAAAGTTCGCGCTGGGACGGGCGGCAACTTAATTTTTGTCGTCAGCGGGGGCGGCTCGATCGCCGAACACTTAGAAGACTTTTTTGAAATCGTCGGCATCGACATTCTCGGCGGTTATGGATTAACGGAGACTTCGCCGATTACGAATGTGCGCCGTCCGTGGCGCAATATTAGAGGGGCAGATGGTGAGCCGACCCCTGGCACCGAGATTCGGATTGTCGATCTTGAGACTCGCAAACCTCTTGCGGCTGGGCAGCGGGGGCTGGTGTTGATTCGCGGTCCGCAAGTTATGCAGGGCTATTACAACAATCCGACCGCGACGGCAACCGCGATCGACGCTGACGGCTGGCTTGATTCTGGCGATCTCGGCATGGTGACGGCTGACAATAATTTGATTATTACCGGACGTGCCAAAGATACGATCGTCCTCACCAATGGCGAAAATATTGAACCGCAACCGATCGAAGATGCCTGTTTGCGAAGCCCTTATATCGATCAACTGATGATTGTCGGACAAGATCAAAAAGTGCTGGGTGCCCTGATTGTGCCTAACCTAGAAGCTTTAGAGAAATGGGCTTCGACCCAAACTTCAAACAAAACGATTGATCTTAGTAGCCAACTGATCCAAGATCTGTTTCGTCAAGAGTTGACGCGGTTAGTCAAAGAGCGACCGGGATCACATCCTGACGATCGCATCGGCACGTTTCGCTTGCTTTCAGAACCTTTTACCGTTGAGAATAATTTACTTACGCAAACCCTAAAAATTCGTCGCAACGTCGTGATGGATCGCTACCAGGGTATGATTAACGAGATGTTCGATTGACGTGGGATCGTTCTCCGACCGCTAGTTGACCTCTCTCAAACTTCTCTCAACACAGCATTTATGGACGACTCAAAATCTCATTTGTTATTGCAGCGAAATGTCAACGTCAAAGCGATCGTGACACCTCGTTGGAAGGAAGAGGCGCAGCAGCAACTCCAGTCACAGCTCAATCAGATTGACACCCAGCTACAGCAGCTAGAAATGCAGTTGCAGCAAGTCGTTTCTGAAATGCAGCGGCAAACCATTCAGCCACCAGGACCCGAAGCGACTCAACAAATTGAAAGCGTCAAGATTCAGTTTAATCAGCGCAAAAGTGAGCTATTAGAGCAGAAAAACCAACTTCTCCAGCAGCTTCAACAGGTGCAGACGCTAGAACTCAATCAAGAAGTCAGTCAAGGGCAAGTCAATAGCACCTTCCGCATCGAACCCGGTGACAATCTGATCGAAAAGATGCAAGTCGAAATTCTGCTCCGCGACGGCATTGTTGAAGAAATCAGAGGAGACGTTTAAGGGCAAAGTCTCCGCTAAAGACAGAAGGGCGATCGCCTAACCGCTTCGCCCCAATCCTTTGGATAAACCCACAGTTTTCAGGCGTTGCTGAATCGAAGTATGAATCTGTCTATCGAGGCTGAATCCTTTCGCCCCCTAAATCCCCCAATTTTGGGGGACTTTAAGATT
>JAYVFW010000519.1:0-8105 GCA_043772715.1 Phormidesmis sp.
TGGAAACACGGCTTTTTTACGCAACAGTTTGCGCCGCGATCGCCTTTCGAGATCACGGAGGCGTTGTATCCATTTGCCCAGACCTATCGCGCCAAACAAGTTCATGGCAATGTTGTGTTGGCACCGTCAGAAATGCCAAATCCGTTAACTAATGAGAATCTGCCAGATGCTGATGGTGTGATTTCGGAGCAAGCCAGTCAAGCAGTGTGGGTTTGCAGCGCCGACTGTACGCCAGTGCTGATCGCGGATGTCAAGACAGGTCAAGTGTCTGCCGTCCATGCGGGTTGGCGGGGAACGGCTCTAAAGATTGTGCCCGACGCGATCGCTCGTCTCTGCCAGCAAGGAAGCCAGATTCAAGATTTGCGGGTGGCACTGGGGCCAGCGATCGCAGGAGAAGTCTATCAGGTTTCTACCCAGGTGGCAGTTGAGGTCGGAGCGACTGTGATAGACCTCGATTCAGAGCGTTCTTTAGACGCGAACGTAGAGCGTCTGCTAGAGTTGCCTAATTCTCCAGTGCTGTCTGACTCGACAGTAGGGCGAGTGCGATTAGATGTGCGACGAGTCAATGCTTTGCAACTAGAGCGATTGGGACTTATTGAAGAACAGATCGCGATCGCGCCTCACTGCACCTATCAAGACTCTCTGAATTTCTTTTCATACCGACGTGAAAAATTAAAGAAAGCTCAGTGGTCGGGCATCGTCAGTAACTAACTCCTGCCTTCTAGCTTTTGCCGTAGTATTTTTCTAGCAGCGATCGCAGCATATCAACCATCGGAATGCCTTCTTCGACCGCTTTAGCTTTAATGGCTTTGTGCAACGGCTTAGAGATGTCTAAGGTCAGCCGCTTCATTTTTACTGATTTCTCAGAAGATTGGTCTTTAGAGTCTTTAGCAGACTTTTTAGAGGTGATTTCGACTGCTTTTTCTTCAGGCAGCACTGTTTCGATCGGGGCGGCAGCTTTTGTTTTTGTGGTCTTTTTAGCAACGTGAGCCACTTCTTCAGCAACAGGTTTTACGGCTGCTGCAATCGTTTCTACGACAGACACTGACGCTTTGGGATCGGGGCTTTCTTCAGCATTTTTTCCACCAGCCCACTCGTTCAAATTGGTGGGTGCTGACGTTCCATTAGATTTTGAAACCGTTTTAGTTTTCTTGCTAACCATGTTCTGCATTTACGATTTAGTGCTTTTACAGAATATCGTATTTACAGAAGCAGGGATCAATGAGCTTGCAAGAACTGTCTGATCACTATGTAAACTGCTGGCTCAAGGTCACTGGGTTATGCACCGTGATTTTTTTCTTGTGAATTGAGATCATTTTGTCTTGACGTAAATCGCCTAACAGCCGAGTCACCGTGACGCGAGTTGAGCCGATCGCTTCAGCAATGGCCTGGTGTGAGAGCTTCAGATCGATCGTGATCCCATCTTGACTAGGCACCCCAAAATCACGGCAGAGAATCAGCAAGAAGCTGACTAGTCGAGAACCCATATCTCGATGGGCCAGGGTTTCGATCATCATCTCAGTTTGCAAAATTCGAGATGACAAACCCCGCAGCATCAGCATTGACAATTCGGGGTTGTCTTTGAGAGCTTTCTCGACCTGCTCGATCGGCACCGACAACAACTCAGCCGGGGTAAACGCAACCGCATGATAGAAGCGATCGGAACGCTGCCCCGTAATCAGCGATAACACGCCAAAAACACTATTTTCGCGCAGTAGGGCAACGGTGATTTCTTCACCTGCTTCATAAACTCTAGAAAGCTTCACGGCCCCTTTTAATAAGAAGTAAACCCGCTCTGCTGGGTCGCCTGGAAAGAAAATCGTTTTGCCGCGCTCAAACGTCTCTACGACTGGCGGGAAGGCTCCTCCACCAATTTGACGAAACATTGCTGCTAAGGGTCGCTCTTTGGTCACTACCATTTCCTTTGTCGTAACTCCTACTCCAACTTTTTCCATGTCATCGACGGAGCCTTAATCTGAGACTTTCCTGTGAGAGATTGATGACTTTAGAACACTTAAACTCACTCTCACGGTAGTTTTTGTGCTTAATACTACCTTATTTCTTCTAGCAGCCTAAAGTTTTCTGAAAACTGGGTAGGGACTCTGTTATTACTTCAAGTTCTTTAATAACTCAATTAAGATTTGACCACATCCTAGCGTCAAGTAAAGCGATTTGCACTTTAACCGTTGCCCGTCGCACTGTAGTCTTGTAGATGCTATTGAGATGAATGTCTATGTTGAACCTGACTGGAAAAAACGCTCTGGTGACCGGAATTGCCAACAACAAGTCGATCGCGTGGGGCATTGCTCAACAACTCCACAAAGCGGGCGCAAATCTTGGCATCACCTACCTGCCCGATGAAAGGGGAAGAATGGAAAAAAAGGTTGCCGAACTCGTAGAGCCATTGCAGCCCAGCTTATTTTTGCCGTTGAATGTTCAAGACGACGATCAGATTCAGGCGACGTTTGACACGGTGCGCGACCAATGGAATCAGCTAGATATTCTCATTCACTGTCTAGCTTTTGCCCACAAAGATGATCTGTCTGGCGACTTTAGCAAAACGAGTCGCGCTGGGTTCAACACGGCTCTAGACATCAGTGCTTATTCGTTAATCAAGCTGGCTGGAGTCGCAAAACCTTTAATGACCAACGGCGGCAGCATTGTAACGATGACCTATTTCGGCGGCGTGAAAGTGATCCCCAACTATAACGTCATGGGGATCGCGAAGGCAGCATTAGAGATGAATGTGCGATATCTCGCCTCTGAGATGGGGGCACAAAATATTCGAGTTAACGCGATTTCAGCCGGACCGATTCGGACATTGGCTTCGTCGGCGGTGGGCGGAATTTTAGACATGATTCACCACGTTGAAGCGGTGGCTCCGCTAGGTCGAACGGTGACTCAAACAGAAGTCGGCAACACAGCAGCGTTTTTGTGTAGTGATTTGTCTAGCGGCATCACGGGGCAAACGATCTACGTCGATGCCGGATACGAAATCATGGGAATGACGGGATCAAAGAGCGCGGCAGAGTAGGGGCGCGATCGTCCTCACAACAAATCCGGTAATGTTGGCTAAAAATCTAAACCACTGCCGGATTTTTTGGCGCTTTCTTGAATACAACTCGCTCTCACAGTTCAGATTGCAGGGATAATAGAAAATAATCTTCAAAATGACTCTTATGCAGACCAGCGATCGTCTTCAAGTTGCGCCCAATTCCTACGTTCCTGAAGGGAATCGGACTGCCTCGGTTAGCCGCAAAACAGGTGAAACCGATGTGCAGATCAGCCTCAACTTAGATGGAACGGGTCATTGCGTCGCCAAAACTGGCATTCCTTTTCTCGATCATATGCTGCACCAGATTTCATCGCACGGGCTGATCGATTTAGAGGTGCAGGCGACAGGCGATATCGAGATTGATGATCATCACACCAATGAGGATGTTGGAATTACGCTGGGGATGGCACTAGGAAGGGCACTGGGCGATCGTAAAGGCATCGTGCGGTTTGGTCACTTTGTTGCGCCGCTAGATGAAGCCCTCGTTCAAATTGCGCTCGATTTTTCGGGTCGTCCCCATTTGAGTTATGGGTTAGAGATTCCGACTCAGCGAGTGGGAACCTATGATACGCAACTAGTGCGAGAGTTTTTTGTGGCGATCGTCAATCACTCCCAGATGACGCTGCATATTCGTCAGCTAGACGGCATTAACTCCCATCACATTATCGAGGCGACGTTTAAAGCGTTTGCGCGATCGCTTCGGATGGCAGCCGAGATTGACCCGCGTCGTGCCCATACGATTCCTAGCTCTAAGGGCGTACTATAGATTGACAATCTATCTCAAAAGTGATGAAAAAGACTAGTAACTCTGTAAATTTCTCAGAAAAGGGTTTAGTGGTTCTATACTCTGCTTTGAGCCTGACCCTCAGCAGGTGATTTTTTTACTAGTTTTCTAAGCTCATGACCTCTAGCGAACCTGAAAAACCTGTTGGCGATATCCTACTCGTAGATGACGCGCTAGACAGTTTACGATCGCTGTCAGAGTTGTTGACTCAACAGGGGCACACAGTCCGCAGGGTGACCGATGGAATGCTGGCACTGCAAGCGGCGATTTTGAATCCTCCTGATCTAATTTTGCTGGATGTTGTGATGCCCATGCTGAGTGGCTATCAGGCGTGCAGCTTTCTCAAAGCCAGCGATCGCACTCGCGATATCCCGATTATTTTTCTCAGTGCCCATGATGAAGCCCTCGATAAAGTGATGGCGTTTCGCTTTGGGGGATCTGACTACATCACCAAGCCTTTTGAACCTGCCGAAGTGTTGGTGCGCGTTGAAACTCAGTTAAAGCTCAGTCGGTTACAACAGCATCTTCAAGCGCAGAATGTGCAGCTTCAGCAAGAACTCATCGATCGCTGCGCTGCCGAAACGGTTCTCAAAACGTTGAACCGAGAGCTAGAAATCAAAGTGCAGACACGCACGTCAGACCTGATCGATCGCAACGAACAACTTCTCAATTTGCAAACCCACCTGCAAACTGCCCTGGCTCAAGCGCAACACCCAAATGATCTGCAATCAGAGCTAATGAGTCGGATTTCTCGTGAATTCTACGCGCCTTTGTCGGTGATCACCCTCTCAGCAGAATTGCTGGCACGATCGCCCCATCAAGAAGGTAGCTCCCAAGAAAGTTTGCTGAACAATCGTCACTTTCAGCGCATTACTGAGAGTGTTAGTCGCCTTCAGCAAATGCTAGAAAATACGCTTTTCTTGGCGCAAGCAGAATCTCGCTCTTTGCCATTTAATCCGCAGCCCTTGAATCTGACCGAGTTTTGTCGAGCATTAGTAACAGAGTGGCATCTTTCGCCCGATAGCCTGCATCGTTTGGTGTTTACAAAGCACGGAGAGCAATCGATCGTTCTTTACGCCGATGCTATATTGCTCAAACAGATGGTGACGCAACTGATCGCGAATGCCTTGCGATATTCGCCCGACGGGGGAACGGTGCAGGTAACGTTGCGCGATCGCCAAAATGGAATTGTGTTTTGTATTCAAGATCAAGGAATTGGCATTCCTGAAACGGATCGTCAGAGAGTGTTTGATCGATTTTATTGTGCCAGCAATGCAAGTTCGATTCCGGGCAACTCTGGTGCGGGGTTGGGGTTGGCAGTCGTGAAATGGATTGCAGAATTACACGGTGGAGCGGTGAAAATTGCTAGCGCGGCAAGTCAAGGCACACTGATTACAGTTTCCTTGCCGATCGCTCACAAAACGACTGCCTTGACGATCGAGGAATGAACGGTCATCCCAATGAACTACCCCACCGCATAGGCGGATGGAGAACTCCGCGAAACTAGTTAAAAAACAGATTTCCTACTCGTTGTAACTCTACTTTTTCAGCAATTTGGCTGAGGACGAGTATTATCTAAGAGGCGTAAGCATTACCTAAACTCAGAGTGATGGCTGATGCACAATTAACTTCCCCCGCTTAAAATCCAGTACGTAATCACAACACTGTCTCTTCTTGTGTCTAGCCGCAGAAAAGCTCTGGCTTTCCTTCCGTTAGTGCAAAAAGAGGCTATCTGTTTCCTGTTCTACTTCATAAACCCATCTGCCTAGTTTAAAGACATCTGCTTCTGCAATTTTTGCCTGTTGGTAGATTTTAACGATCGCTTCATGGATTGTTTGAAACGATCGTTTGATGTTTCTTTAAGCAAGGCAAATCGCGCACTTGAAATCACGGAGTGGATAAAAAATGTCACTGATGACCCGCTGCATTGCAGAATTTTTCGGCACATTCTGGCTCGTTTTTGGCGGATGTGGTAGCGCTGTTTTAGCGGCCACCTACACCGCCGATGCGGCAAAGATTGGTGAAACGACCCTCTTCCCACTAGGAATTGGACTCGTAGGAGTCTCTCTAGCGTTTGGTTTAACCGTTTTGACCATGGCAAATGCGCTTGGGCACATTTCTGGCGCTCACTTTAACCCTGCTGTCTCATTTGGTCTGTTTGTCGCCAAGCGGTTTCGAGGCGGCGCAGACTTGCTGGGCTATATCGGGGCGCAAGTGCTAGGCGGGATTGCCGCCGCAGGTCTGCTTTATCTGATCGCCAGCGGTAAACCAGGCTTTACGCTAGCTGGCTCAAATCCGCTAGCGACTAATGGGTTTGGGGCACACTCTCCCGGTGGTTACTCCTTACTGGCTTGCCTGGTGATTGAAGTCGTGCTGACGTTCTTCTTCTTGATGATTATTTTAGGTGCGACCGATCCTCGTGCGCCTCAAGGCATTGCTCCGATCGGCATTGGTTTGGCTTTAACGCTGATTCACCTGATCAGCATTCCGGTCACTAACACCTCAGTCAATCCGGCTCGGAGCCTCGGTCCTGCCATATTTGTAGGTGGCGAAATACTCGGACAGGTTTGGTTATTCTGGGTTGCCCCAATTTTGGGTGCTGTGATTGCAGGATTCGTTTATTCGGCTCTGTTTAGCGAAACAACAGTGGCAGAAGAACGGGCTAGAGAAACCGTTTAGGATTTCTACGATCGTGCCCCCTGCTCACGGGGGCAAATCCCAAAATCATAAAGAGATTTCCGTGACATCAGGGAATATAGTGTATTTCCTGCGAGTATTTTGTAGCGATCGAGCTTCTATCCTTTAAAGCCTTACTAACCAAAGAAAAATTTATGATACGGAATATTTGCAGCAACGCACTGTTGACGATCGGACTAGTGCTTGGCGCGAGTGTTGCAACTCCAGTCTTGACCACAGCCCAAACCGCTAGTCCATTTCGTGCCGATTGGCAGCCTCTAGGTCATGTAAATCCTAAAAAAACAGTGCGGGTGCAGTTTGTGAATGAATCAAGCCAAGTCGTTGAATATACGCTGGTCGGACACGCAAAGGGCAGAAAAATTGCGGCCGGTAAGACCGATGAAGTCAGCAATGTGCCGCTTCCAGTTTATCTAGCCATCAACCCGGTGCGCGATCGCGTTTATGTGCGATATGCCATTGCGGTTGACGCAAAAGAAAATCGGGTGAAAATTCGGATTCAGTCGGCAACGACTCAAGGCGATCGGGCTTTTGAAATTGACAAGAAAGGCGCAATCTTCGCCTACTGACCCTCAAAGTTAACCCCCCAGATAGATCATGCGTACTCTACATCTCTCTAGCACTATCCTTTTGATAACCTTGGTGCTGCAAGCCTGTAGTGGACGCTATCAAACCCCGATCGCATTTCCCGGTTCGTCTAATCAACCTGCTCCGGCGGTACAGAGATCGCCGATCGTCACGACCAATCAAAAACCTGCTCGCCCTGCGGTGACAATTTCACCCACCGCAACCGAAGCAGATTTAGGAGTCTGCACCACGATGAGTGCAAAAAACCGCCGCCTAGTTGCTTTCGAGACTGCAAACTATTTGGTCAACGTCTGTCAAAAAGGAAACCAGGGACGCATCTTCTATCTAGGGCGGCAAAAAGGCAAGCCAAATAGCGACGTGCAGGTAACGGCTACTTCGACCAAGCGGGGCTATCGGGCGATCGACGGCAGCACTACTTATGTGGTGGATACGCAGTCCGGCGGAAAACTGATCGTGCTACAAAACGGGCAGCGATTATTTCAAGAACCCGCGATCGGCACCGTGATCACTGCCAGCAAACCCGAACCGCCTAAAGAAGCCCGTCCGGGCGCTAACTTTCGGCTAACCTGCACGGGCGACATCAACGATCGCAATCTATATTTCACCATTATTTACACCCAAGAAAGCGGCTTCACAACCTTTGAGCTGCGACAAAAGGACAGCGATCGCCTAATCTCTAAAGGCAGTGTGGTGTTTAGTAGCGAGAACAACCAGGGACAAACGATTTATCGAGGGGCATCAAAAGATGCCGATGTGGTCGTCGTCGGGTTTGCGCCTCACTATCAAAAGCCCTTTAGGGAAATGTCGTTCAGCATTGACGGTCAATGGGGTCGCGGCACCTGTCGGCAGTTGGGTTAGCGATGCGATCGAGTTCAACATTGGCTGTCATAGATCAATACTTCGGACAATTTTTGGTGGAGGTGGTAGACAGAAAAGCTATCGAACCGATAGGGTGCTGATTAGAACAAACAAGCACAAGTTCGA
>JAYVFW010000520.1:0-8089 GCA_043772715.1 Phormidesmis sp.
GGAGAAGGGAGCAAGATTCAAAGTCCCTCTCCCTAGGGAGAGGGATTTAGGGTGAGGGCGGTTTGCGGCATCTTACATTTAATTAGGTCTGTCTACTTACAAGCCAGGAATGTAGTGATTGCGGTGCAACCGTTAAGAAAAGCTTGTCTACCAGAACCCACAAATGCAAGTGTGGTTGCGAGATGGACAGGGATCATAACGCCGCAATCAATATCCTCAATCGTGGATTAAGTACGGTAGGGCATACCGGAACTTCACTTCTCGAAAATGTAAACGTTTAGGGAGATCGAACCTCTGGATTAGGTGTGGCAACGCTCTTAATTTAAAGTTTGGTCATTGAACTAAGAATCCCCGTCTCTTCTAGAGCGGGGAGTGTCAATAATACCCATAAACGATCGGAGGACACAGCATTGTTCTAACTGCAATGCCGTGCCCCTACAAAGATTTATAAAAAGGTTAACTAGACCTCCTGCACGAATCTGGGAACGCCCCCTTGGATCTTAAGAATAGAGAGATAGACCGCCAGAAGTCTTGTTCCCTCTCCGGGGGGAGAGGGCTAGGGTGAGGGCAAATCTGACGATTCATAGCTAGATTCAGCAACGCCGCAAAATGGACTCCCAGGCTTTTTTGTGCAATTCTGAAGGAAGCTTGCTTTGCAACACGCGCCTGCTTAAGAATTTATGGCAATCACTAATCGACCGCCCCAAGCCGAAACCGAAACCCGGACTCGCATTCTTAAATCTGCGCTAAAGCTCTTTGCTCGAAATGGCTATGACGGCACCACCACCCGCGACTTAGCCGAACACGCTAAAGTCGCTGAGGGCACCCTGTTTCATCATTTTGCCAACAAGAAAGCAATTTTGATCGAGATTGCCACCCAGGGTTGGATCGAGATTCTCACTGACCTCTTGACTGAGTTGAGCGAGATGGGCAGCTATCAGGCAGTCGCGCAAGTGATGCGGCGACGGATGCTGCACCTACACCAGAATGCAGATATGCTCAAAGTTTGCTTTCTGGAAGCGCAGTTTCATCCTGATTTGCGTGAACACATTCAGTTAGAAGTGATCAACAAAATGACTGATGTTGCAGAAGCTTTTTTTCAAACTGCAATGGATCGAGGCGTTTATCGTCAGATAAATCCCAAACTAGTAGCACGAGTGTTTTTGGGAATGTTTGCGATCGCGGGCTTCAGTCAAGACACCATTATGGGACTCAACAGCTCGCCGGGTGAGATGAAAGAAATGGCAGAAGGGTTAGCTGACATTTTCTTAAATGGCGTTTTGGCGCAGTGAAACAGCAGGGATTGGGTTGTTGATGTCCCGCAAAGTTCGTGTGAGTAATTGGTTTCTGCCCAAGTGAATCAGGCTTTTCGGTGCTGATTGAGAGATTGGGTTAACTGAGATCTTGCACTCGCAACAACCGCCAAGAACTGAAGTTCCTGGCTCATAGCTCAAACCCATTTCAATGGGTTAAACCGTTTCCGCTTATTCCATGAATCAACCTCGTGTTCTAGCTGAAACAGCACCCACTGACTGGCACGGCAGCCTATGCCTGGAGTTTACAAACCGTCAAGGTTCGACTCAGCTCATTCACAGTCAGGCAAAAGCACCTCTGAAAATACAACGCCCCTTTTATCCAGAGGGATCTGAGGTTTGTCATAGCGTGATCATGCACACCGCAGGCGGAGTCGTAGGGGGCGATCGCCTCTCCCTCGATCTGCGCCTCAAACCTAAGGCTCACGCGCTGATCACTACGGCTGCTGCCAGCAAGATTTACAAAACCAACGGTAGAGAAGCTGGGCAAATCATTCAAGTAGACGTAGCCAGCGGAGCCTGCTTAGAGTGGTTGCCGCAGGAAACGATCGTCTTCAATCAAGCCGTTTATCGCCAGCAAATGCGGGTGAATCTTGCGCTCGATGCCCATTGGATCGGCTGGGAGATGACTCGCTTTGGTCGCAGTGCCAGCGGTGAGCGATTTATCGAAGGCGACTGGCGATCTCATACCGAGGTTTGGCAGCACGATCGCCCGATTTGGGTCGATCGCCAGTGGCTCCCAGGCAGCGAGGAGTCATTTACCAGTCTTCACGGGTTGGCAAACTGTCCTGTAGTGGGAAGTTTTGCTTGGATTGGGCGATCGGTCGAGCCAGAATTGATCGAAACAGCGCGTTCTACTTGGGCAGGGAACGGAGAAGTTGGCGTGACTCGCTTGATGTCTGGGCTACTGTGCCGCTATCGAGGTCATTCTACAATGGAGGCGAGACAGTGGTTTATTGAGGTTTGGCGACTGGTGCGAGCGTTGTATTGCGATCGACCTGTCTGCATTCCTAGAGTTTGGCAACAATAGCGAAGGACGTAATGAACCGCAAACTTCCCATTGAAATTCCTCCAGATAAGATTGCTAATTTTTGCGATCAACATCACATTCTGGAGTTGTCTCTATTTGGTTCTGTTTTACGAGAAGATTTCAATTCTGGCAGTGATATAGATGTTCTAGTTGAGTTTGAACCAAATCATGTTCCTGGATTAATTCGATTAGCAGGTCTGGAAATCGAATTAACAGAAATTTTAGGTCGCAAAGTTGATTTAAGAACCCCTGAAGATTTGAGTCACTGTTTTCGTCAAAAAGTTCTTGACCTAGCTTTGGTACAGTATGTTCATTGACGATTCAGTTCGGTTATTTCACATGAGGGAGGCAGCAAGAGAAGCACTTTCCTTTGTTCGTGTTAGCTGAACTTGAGACTATTGTTAATAACGATACCCGAAAATAGAAATGCGATTAACTCCACAAGAAAAAGACAAACTGTTGATTTTTACGGCGGCGCTGCTGGCAGAACGACGAAAAGATCGGGGCTTAAAGCTCAACTATCCAGAAGCGATCGCCTACATCTCGGCAGCGATTTTAGAAGGAGCCAGAGACGGTCGAACGGTTTCAGAGCTAATGAGTTATGGCACGACTCTATTGACGCAAGAAGATGTGATGGAGGGCATTTCTGAAATGATTCACGATGTGCAGGTCGAAGCGACGTTTCCTGATGGAACGAAGTTGGTCACGGTTCACAATCCTATTCGTTGAGGTAGTTTATGATTCCTGGAGAGATGTTGATTGATGATGGAGAAATCGAACTAAATGCAGGACGTGAAACCGTCAAATTAAAGGTGGCTAATCAGGGCGATCGTCCGATTCAAATTGGCTCACATTTTCACTTTTATGAGGTGAATTCGGCATTAGCGTTCGATCGAGAACAAGCGCGAGGAATGCGGTTAGACATCCCGGCTGGGACGGCAGTTAGATTTGAACCGGGGGACGATCGAGAGATTACATTAGTTCCACTAGCTGGCACCCGCGAAGTCTATGGATTCAATGCCAAAATTGAAGGCGCACTAGACGGAAAACCCAAAAAAGCAAAGAAAAAATCTAAACACTCATAGTTTCAGACGAACCAAATTTTATGTATCGACTTTATAGCTTTCCTCCTTCGGGTAACTGTTACAAGCTGCGATTGTTCTTAACGCAGCTTCAAATTCCCTTTGAACTCGTCTCGGTCAATTTGCTCAATCAAGAAACTCACCTACCAGAGTTTTTGCAAAGAAATCCGAATGGGAAGGTGCCAGTTCTAGAAATCGAATCTGATGTATTTTTGACCGAATCCAACTCGATTTTGATCTATCTTGCCGAAAAAACTGATTTCTTTTCCCGCGATCGCTTAGAGCGAAATCAAATTCTAAAATGGCTATTTTTTGAGCAGTTTAGTTTAGGCGCAAATTTGTCTCGTCCTCGATTTTGGATCACAGTTGCCAAACAAGCCGAGCAATTTACATCTCTGATTGCTTATCACCAGCGCTTAGGAAAAGCCGGATTAGACGTGATGGAACAGCATTTAACCAAGCACTCATTTTTTGTGGGAGAACGCTACACGATCGCTGACATTGCCCTCTATTCCTATTCTCATGTTGCCCACGAAGGCGGGTATGACTTGAGCAAGTTTCCCAAGATTCAGGAGTGGTGCGATCGCGTTCAGTCGCAACCCAATCACATCCGAATTGATCAAAATCCTCCCTGGTTAGGTTGAAGTTAAACGCTCAAATTGGAAAGAAATGTATGTTAAACATCACACTAACTGACGAAGCAGAAAAATACCTGGTTGAGATTCTAGCCCAAAAAAAAACAACTAGTAGTGAACTGCTTCAACAACTACTGCACCAACACTGGCAAAGCCTACAGCCCCGAAAAACCTTTCTGGAGCGAAGAGGGGGGCATCCTCAACATTTGCTGAATGGCCCTGGTGATCTGTCTGACAGAGATGTGAGAAAGCAAATCATTGCTGAACATATCAAGCAACGACATGAACATCGCCAAGAGCCATGAGTTATCCTGCAATTCTGATCGATACTGGTCCCATCGTGGCTTATTACGATGCAGGAGATGCCCATCACGATCGAGTACGACGTTTTCTTGATGATTCTACGAGTGTACTCATTACTACTATTGGCTGCGTTACAGAAGTGATGTGGTTACTCAGCTCCAGATGGCAGGTTCAGAACGAATTTTTATCCGATTTGTCAAGAGGTCTCTATGAATGTGAGCGTCTCATTCCGAGCGATCTTACACGAATTGCTGAACTGAATGCTCAATATGCTGATTTACCGGGTGATTTTGCAGATTTATCTTTAAATTGTGATTTCTGAACGTTTGAATGTTGCCGCCATTGCAACGCTAGACAAAGATTTTGATATCTATCGCCGTTATCGAAGACAGCCTTTCGATCGGATCTTTAGCCCCTAATTCACTGTGAGGAAGACTGCATGAGTTATCGCATGAATCGCCGCGCCTACGCTGAAACCTTTGGCCCAACCGTGGGCGATCGCGTACGGCTCGCCGACACCGAACTGATCATCGAAGTTGAACATGACTACACTACTTACGGTGAAGAAGTAAAATTTGGGGGCGGCAAGGTAATTCGCGACGGCATGGGACAATCGCCGATTACGAATGAAGATGGCGCAGTTGATGCGGTGATTACCAATGCGTTAATTCTAGATTGGTGGGGCATTGTCAAAGCGGATGTTGGCATTAAAGACGGCAAAATTGCCGCGATCGGAAAAGCCGGAAATCCCTATATTCAAGATAACGTAACGATCATTATTGGTCCCGGCACCGAAGCGATCGCGGGCGAAGGCATGATCCTGACGGCTGGCGGCATCGATACGCACATTCACTTTATCTGTCCCCAGCAGATTGAGGTCGCGATCTCGTCTGGCATCACCACAATGATCGGCGGTGGCACCGGGCCTGCCGCTGGAACCAACGCCACCACCTGCACCCCCGGCCCTTGGAATATTCACCGGATGCTGCAAGCCGCCGATGCCTTCCCGATGAACATTGGATTTCTGGGCAAAGGCAACAGTTCGCAGCCCGCCGCCCTCGAAGAACAAGTAAAAGCGGGCGTGATCGGGCTAAAACTCCACGAAGATTGGGGAACAACTCCCGCCACGATCGATAACTGCCTCACCGTAGCTGATGAATACGATGTGCAAGTCGCCATCCACAGCGACACCTTGAATGAAGCTGGGTTTGTTGAAGATACGATCGCTGCCTTCAAAAATCGCGTCATTCACACCTACCACACCGAAGGCGCAGGCGGCGGACACGCCCCTGATATCATCAAAGTCTGCGGCGAAGCGAACGTGTTGCCTTCCTCCACCAATCCGACTCGCCCCTACACGCTGAATACGCTAGACGAACATTTGGATATGCTGATGGTTTGTCATCACCTCGATCCCAGCATTCCTGAAGACGTGGCGTTTGCCGAATCGCGAATTCGACGAGAAACGATCGCCGCCGAAGATATTCTGCATGATTTGGGTGCATTTAGTATGTTGTCGTCCGACTCTCAGGCAATGGGTCGGATTGGTGAGGTGATCATTCGCACCTGGCAAACCGGACACAAAATGAAAGTCCAGCGTGGTGCTTTAGCAGAAGATTCGTCACGCAACGACAATCACAGAGCCAAACGCTACATCGCAAAATATACGATCAATCCAGCGATCACTCACGGCATCGCTAACCATGTCGGCTCGATTGCAGTGGGTAAACTGGCAGACTTATGCCTATGGCGACCTGCCATGTTTGGCGTTAAGCCCGAAATGGTGATCAAAGGCGGCATGATTGCCTGGTCACAAATGGGCGATGCCAACGCCAGCATTCCCACCCCGCAACCTGTGCATATGCGACCAATGTTTGGCAGTTTTGGAGGCGCGATCGCCGCGACTTCTCTCACTTTTCTCTCTCAGGCGGCACTTAAAAAAGGCATTCCCGACCAGCTAAATTTACAAAAAACTGCCGTTGCCGTTTCAGGCATTCGCAGTCTCACCAAACGCGATATGAAGCTCAACGATGCGCTACCCCAGATCGAGGTAGACTCCGAAACCTATGAAGTCCGCGCTGATGGGCAGTTGTTGACCTGCGAACCTGCAACGGTCTTGCCAATGGCGCAACGCTATTTCTTGTTCTAAAGCGAGAGGGCAATTCATATTTGCATTCAGCATCGCCCATTTTGCAAGTTGAAATGTGCGATCGCTCTTAGTGTTATGGAGTCTACAAATTTTATCGTCGCCGCCACCAAACCACGCCTGCACTCGTCAACCCCAATAGCGGAACTGCCACGAGCGCAATAAATCCGAGAACGCTTGCTTGCTCATTTGTGAGCGCGATGCGCCGATTTTTTAAGTCTTTAGGGCGAATCGACAGCGGCTGTTGTTCTTGCTGACTCAGCCAGCTTACCGAGTTGACAAACACATCTCCATTCAGATATTGACCAAACAGTCCGTCGGTGGCGAAGCTAGAGTTGCCAAAGATCACGAGACGAGATTCTCTAGCGCCTTGCACGAAAGGTGCCGCCGATGGACTTGGAGACGGACTCGAAGACGGATTGATCGACGATTGAGGAGATGGGCTAACCGATGGCGATGGACTCGGTTGAGCAGAGGGCGTAACTTGACGACTGAACGCTGCGCCTAGCGCGATCGGTCCCGGTCGATCGCCACCATCTAATTTAAGCGGCTGCTCTTTGAGATTGCTTTCTGCCCAACTGTTGGGATCGGTCAATAACAGAGGCGTGGATTGCACCCCCGGAACTGGCGTGATCTCTAAAGGACGTGCCAATGGATAAATTGAGTTGCTGTTGCGAAAGTCTTTGGTGATCGGGTGTTCGCCATATTGCGCGATCACAACTGCTGTCGGGCCCTTACCGCGAACCTGGCGCTCGGAGGCGTTAATCACGACGCGATCGTCTAATTTAACGCCCCACAGATTGAGCAGATTATCCAGTCCCGATTTAATGGTGGGGTCAACGGCGACGAGCAGATTTCCGCCTTGATTGATGTAGTCTTGTAGTGCTTTTGTTTCTGCCTCTAACAGGGGGCGAACCGGACCCACCACCGCCACCGCCACCGCGTCCGCCGGGACTTTCTGCGTGAGTCCTAAATTGAGTGGTTCACCGACAAAATTCTTATCTTTGAGCGCTTGAGCGGCTTGCGAGATGGCACCTTGTCCGGCATCGAGCGATCGTTCTCCATGCCCTTGCAAGAAATAAACCTTTGAACGGCGATCACTCGTAAGCTGCAAAATTCCGCTAGTGATCCGGTTTTCAGACAAGCGAGTTTGTGGGCTAATGCTTTGCACAAACTGTCTGCGCTTACTGGATTGCAACTCTAAATAAACATCCCGGTTTTCGCCGCTATTTTTAATGCCAAATGAGTTGGCTAACCCTGGATTTGCTTCAGGATCGACAAACTCAAATGAAAACTTAGGATTTTGTCGCTGATAGGTTTCTAACAAATCGCGATCTTGAGAATTTTGCTGACCGTCAAAAATCCAGATTTTTACGGCTGGGGACGATCGCACCACTTGCTGAGACTCAGGCGAGAGGGTGAATAGTTGCCCTTCAGTTAAATCGATTCTCGTTGGGTGACGGCTGACCATAAAGTTGATCAGCCCCAAAATTACGAAAACGGCGATCGTGCTGACTAGAGCATTGGTGCTAACTTGGGTCGATCGGCGGCTCCAAAATTGGGGTTGCCGTGAATTGCCT